>JAFYCQ010000047.1 GCA_017539635.1 Oscillospiraceae bacterium | reverse complement strand
TCGCTTTTTACCTTGTCAAGTACTGTGCCGCCCGCGTCCGGGGTGATGGTGGTGCTGCCCCAGGTCACCGCGGTCTCCGAGCTGAAATCGGTATGGGCCGCGATATCCGAGTTGGTCGTCCAGCCGAGGAAGATTTTGTTGGTGCGGGTCGGATCATCCGGCTCGTAATCACCGCCGTTGCTTTTGATTATATTCTTATAAATGACATACAGGCCCGCTTCAGGATTGACAAAATCCTCGGACACATCTGTCCAGCTGCCGCCGTTCACATTAAAGATAACCTGGTCGTCACTTTCCTCCGAATAGGTGACGATAATGCCGGTGGCGTCAGTTTTCAGAGCTGCGGTATATACAAGAGTGTCTCCGTACTTTACGTTCTCGATTACGGGGCCGTATGGCGCATTATTAAACTCACCTCTGACGCTCATGATCTTCCGGACATGGTCATTCTCGACCGTGGCGGTAAAGGTGTCGCTTGTGGTGTTCGACTTGGGCAGAACGACCTTCACCCGGCCGTTTTCCACTCCATCATTAGCGGGTACGGTTATGACGGCAGTTGTCTTTTCCCTTTCATAATCGCCCGTAACTTCATTTACGACGCTTACGGCGCTTCCAGTGCCGCTCAAGTCGATAGTTATCGGCTCTGCGGTGGTGTTGACAAAGGTGACATAGACCATCGGCTCCCACAAGGCGTAGAGCGTATGGTTTTCCTCTCTCTGGACGGCCATGACGGAATCTGCGGCGTAAGCGGGGATATAGGGCTTCTCCGTCGTCGGGTTCTCGGGGTCAGTGTTCTCATCGAAGCCGAGGAGGAAGTGTCCGTAGCTGTTCGTGAAGAAATTCGTACCGGTCTCGTTATTATACGTTTCCGTCGTGGCATACTTGAACAGGTGGATCGCCATGTTGGACTGGAAATCGCCGAAGAGTATCTGATTGCCGGAAATGCCTGAGGTACCGGGAAGCGGCAGGTCAGGAAGGGCATTGGAGTCCGAGGTGTTGACGGATCCGCCGTAAGCGGTGTTTGCATCCAGTATCAGATTCGTCACTTTCGGCCGGCGGGCGTTCGTCGCCTCACGCTCATAGTAAGCCTGCATGTGGATGATGTTGCCATACGAGTCGGAAGCCGTTACGAGATCCGCGTCGATGGTGAAATCGTCACCGGGCTGATAGTAGATCGGATCCCCGTTCCCATCAAGCTGTATGGGTTCCCAGTTGGTGTAGGTCTCAGTATCGCCGGTATCGGGATTCTGATATGTATTCGTTCCGTCAGCCTTTACCACGCGCCAGCCGCGGAAGACCCACCCCACAGTGCTGTTTGTGGGCGCGCGCAGTACATGGGTCGGCGTTTGGTCGGCATAAAGGTGTTCCGTATGGTTTTCGGGATCCGTCCACTGCAGCAGCTCGCCGGTGATAGTAGTTACATTTCCCGCACCGTCATCCTCGTAGTAGTAAGGGTTATACTGAACATAGTAGCCGCCGTTGAGGCGCCACTGAGCGCGCAGCTCCAGGGGCCCCGTTACCGGGTCGTTGAAGTTGTAGGGCATCGAATCCGCCGAGCCGTTATCATAAACCTGATACCACCCCATAAAGATGTAGTGCTCGCCGTTGACAGGACGATACCAGGTGCTTGCATAATTGGCAAGGAATTCTTCCTTGCTGAGCTTTCCTATCCCCTCCCACCATGACAGATCAGCATTGTCTATAATGTCGGCATACCAGTCGTAGTAGGCATCGATCTGATCTTCGGCCACATACACGGAGTTGCGGAGCTCATTCGGCAGACCCCAATCGCCCTCTGAGGGGATACCCAAGCGCTGGGTATTGATGTAATAATACTTTGTTCCGGTGTAGTAGATCGGGGCGCCGGGTGTCAATTCTTTCTCATTGAGCTTGATATAACCCTTTTCGACGGAATACTCGCCGACAGTTGTTCCGTAGTTTCCTGTAAAATAGGTGGATACGGAAGTGTTTTCCCTGTGGTCAAGCACGCCGCCGTTGGGATCGATCTTTACAGAATACTGAAGCACCTTCAGACTCGGATAGAGCACCACGTTCTGGGCGGGCATGGATGCATTTGCAAAGTCGAACGGTTTTCCCGCGCCTTCCGCATTTGTAAACCATCCGGCGAAATAGTAGCCTTCCGGTACGGTGATCAGGTTGCTGTAATGATCGGCGTCAGCTAAGGGCTGGGTATAGTAATAGGTGTCGGTCTGCGTGTTGTTCTCAATGTTGAAGGTCAGAGTGTACTGCTTGGGGGTGTAGAAGAAATAGATATGATACTCGCTTTTTCCGGGCGTGCCGCTTGGCTGCTGAGTAGGATTATAACAGCTGTAAATCAGCTCATATCCGTCTATGGCATCGCTCAACTGGAACTGCGGTTCCAGATTGGATATGACCTCAGCAGATTGTTTTTCTATGAAGGAATGGCCTAATATTTCGCTCTTATTCCCTGACGTATGCTCCTGAGCCCAGGTCGTAAGGGAATACTGCGAGTAATCGTCTCCCTGCAAAGGCGTTACAGCGTTGGGGTCGTATGTCCCATCTACTGCCTCATACAATATGTGATAGTGCTTAAATCTGTTGTTGTTGTTGGAATTACCGAAATATGCAACAAGGTGGTGCACGTGATTGTCGTTTATGATCTCATCACCAGCCCGGTTGGAGCACAGCTCCGCGGACATATACTCATATATTCCGTTTATATCGGGGTTTGCGCCCTGCGCATTGCCTGTAGTTGAACGTTCGTTTGCAATCCTGCAGTAGAGGCTGCCGTAATAGGCCGCCCAGATATAAAGAGTCTTGGCGGCATTTGACGACGAAAAACTGAAATTCGGATTGGTGGGCGTGGGCCATTTATCGCCTATATAGGCTCCGTATTTGGCCGAGATGACGTAAAGATTCTCGTCGTTTGCCGTACGGGTCGGATCGGATCCGGGGACGTAGTCTCCCATGACGTTGCCCTCGGCATGATCCGTATTGGGGTCTGTTACCCAGGTCACATACGAAGAATCATAAGTATCGCCGGTAGGTATATACGTCATACTAAAAGTGCCTTTAATTGAATCTGCGGGGGCTCTGCCGGTTCCGCCCGGAGCCGGGTAACCCAAATCCGTAACCTTCGAGTCTTTATACATAAACTCGATCCAGTTGCCGTCCCAATGATCATCCGTTTTTTGGTGGCCGCCGTTCTTTACGTATCCGTCGCGGCCTATGTGGAAGACGATCTTGAAGGTCTTGCGCTCGAAGTACACGTTGAAGACGGTGGTGCCGTCGCCCCTGATAGTTACGGTATCGTCTGAGAGCGTCGTGTTCAGATCATAGAACTTTTCTTCCCCGGCGAGCACCGCGCCTATGTCATCAAGGTAAGCCGTAGTAAGGACGCCGACGGAATTATCTTCATAGGCCCTAAGCCCGTTCAGCGTGAGCTGCATGCGGGACGCATAGGAGGTGCCGCGCTGAGCGTTTATTTCCGAGGTGGTAATGACCTTGACCGCACTGGCGGTGTAATCGTCCTTTTCTTTTCCGGCTTCAGGAGCGACATAGCCTATATCCTGCGCGTTCTCTGTCCAATAGATGACCGTGATCTGAGAAGCATCCGGCGCCCAGTTGGCGTAAAGGGTCAGGCGATCCATGCCGTCATAAAGCTTCAGACTGTTCGCGGTCTCTCCGGGGCCGAAGAACGGTATAGTGCCGGTGCCGTCCGTTGCAAGGCTGCCTGTGCCGTTTCCGTTGTCCGTAATGCCGCACGCACCGCTGTTATAGCAAATCTGTCCATGCTCGTCCGCGATCTTCACAGCGGTGGTGTTCACCGTGACAGAGTGGGTCTGATAATTGTCATCTATATAGCTGACCGAAACGTCCGTCGGAGTATTCAGATTCAGAATCTCGCCGGTGCTCGGGTCTGTCACGGCAAAGGCGTACCAGCCATCAAAAACGTATCCGGTACGAGCCGAGGTGTCAAGAGTTGTGAAGATGTTTCTGGCATCATTCTCAACCATGCCTTCGGGGATACTGCCTGGCGTTCCCCAGGATTCCCTGAAACGGGAAGCGACATAGCTTGCGCCGCTGCCGCTGACGCCGGAGAAAAAGTCCACCCAGCGGGCCTCAATAAATTTAGGATAAAGATTAATATGCTCAGTATCACTGAGATTTACTGTGAGGTATTTGCCGTCCTTGCCGGGATCGGTTATTTCGGCCCCGGTATAGTCAACCGTCTGATATTCAAGCCAATTCGGACTGCTCTCCGTTCCGGCGTTATACTCCCAGCCTATAAATATCAGGTGGACAGGGTCAGTGCTTATGGTGCGGACATCGCTGATCTTCACATCGACATCAGCCGCAGAACCCCTGGCGATAAGCTTACGGGTCATAACGGTATTGTTTGCCGAGCCTTTGGCATAGAGCATGAAGTTTATGAAATTGTAGTTTTCAAAAATAGGCGCAAGGAATACGTGGACATTGCCGTCCTCATCTACCACGCCGGAGCCGGAGGCGCCGTTCAGGCTCCAGTTGACGGTATCACCGACGTCCACATTGCTTTCGGCAATGGTTATGGCGCTGTCAAAGGTGATCTTATCCGGGTGTCCCGGCCAGGTGAAATACAGCTTGCCCGTGGTCGTATCGATTCCGTATGCGTTCGTGTCGGCGGTCACATACGGCTCCACCACATACCAGCCGTAGAAGTATTTGCCGCCGTCGTTTACAGGGTCTGCGATCAGCTCCAGGGCCTCACCGTTTGAAAGGATCTGGGTGGTCTGCACGTTGCTGTTTTGATCTGTACTTTTGTTCTTGAAAGGATAGGGAGTGCCCTCGTAGTAAACGGCAGAGCCGCTGCCATATTCAGCGGCGCCGTTGGCTATAAAGTGGAACATCACCCGGGGATTTTCCACCGTGCCGCCCTCATGGCCCACTACCACGTATATGGAGAAGCTCTCGGCCTCGAAGTCCACCGTTCCGTCCTCAGAGGACACGGTGTCGATGAGCTCGGGGGTCTCGTCCTCGGCTATGTGGTAAACGTCATACCGCCTGTCGGGCTCTAAGTCGGGGCTTACGAACTGCACCTGCACCTTGTCGCCGGCGGGCTGCCAGGGTCTCCCCTTTTCGCGCTGAGCCTCGTTTGCATAAATGGTGATGTCGAAGCTCATCAGGACGGTCTTGCCGTCCAGCTCCATGTTCACGGGGATAACGTCCGCAACGGCGTCCTTCGGCAGAAGGCCGGTGAGGCGGACTTCGGGCACCCGCTGGTCAAATATGCTCATATCCTCCGCCGTGGCCACGCTGACGGTGTAAATGCCGAAGCCGGCCGCCGGGAAGGTGACGGTGTTTTCCGTAAACTCAGCGCCCTCGACCTTTTCGTAAACCGGCTTGCCGGTCTCCTCGTCGAAGGTGACGTAATAAACTTCCATGTCGAGGCCATCCTCGATGGCCTCGCCTATTATCCCGCTGCCCAGGGTAACGCTCACGCTGTCGGCGAAATAACCGCCGCCGGATATATCATAAGCCAGGACGGCTCCGGGCACCTGCTCCCCGGCAGAGACGGCTGCTATATCGGTTATATCGGAGACAGCACCGGCCAGGGCCAAGAAGCCGCCTTCTTCCAGAGCCATGACGCGCCTTAAAGCAGCAGTCTCGGCGGGCCTGGTTTCCTCGGGCTTCTGCTCCTCTTCGGACTTTTGCTCTTCCTCAGACTTCTGCTCTTCTTCGGGCTTCTGCTCATCAGGAGACTGTTCGGCAGGAGCTTCAATTTCAGCCGGGACTTCTCCCTCGGCAGAAGCCTGCTCAACGTTCTCGGTAAAGCCCTCGGCGGGCGCGGGATTTTCGGTGCTGTCGGTGTCCTCAGTATGTCCGGTATTATCGGCAGCCTCTTCGGAGTCGGTTTTCCCGCTGGTTTCCTCGGGGACGGAAGCTTCGGTGTTCTCGGCGCTCTCGGTGCTCTCGGTGTTGTCCGAGGCTTCGGCGTCGGTGACTTTGCCGGCGTTATCATCGGTATCTGTGCCGGCTGCGGGCTCCGCCTCATCCCCTGCCCCGGTTTCGGAGGGGACGACGGTCTCTTCAATGTGACTCTCCTCATCGGGAGCTATGGCATAAGCGGCGGGAGCATATCCGGCCTGCATAAGCATAAGCATAAAAAGTACAAAGGAAACTATCTTCTTCGCCATATCTCCCACCTGCCTTTCTCTATAGATCTACCGGTTTTGGTCATTTTGCCGGCCTCATATTACAGTATAACAAACGGCCAGTCATAAAAACCGTCAAAAATCAATGGTAATATGCGTAATTTCGGTCAATTTATTGACTGCGCGGTTTTAGTTGCAGACAGCTTACCTGTTTTTTGGCATAAAAATCCACTATTCAGTATATTATTATACATAGTATAAAATAGCACAAAGGCAACACTATGTCAAACAAATTGCGAAACAAACAGCAATTTCCACAAAAAAACTCAGCGTATTAAAAACTTTCTTGCTTTTATTCGCCGCACATGCTGTTTTTACCTGTATTTAGACGCTTTCTGTTTGGATTTGTTGCACAAAAAAAGAGAGAAAGGAGCCTTCCTTTCCCTCTTTTATACTACAGGATAACTATTTTATTATCACCGTGCGGCTGGCGCCGTCCCATTCCACCGTATAGCCGAAATATTCCGCCAGATACCGCACAGGGGCGTAGGTGCGGTCGTTCACTATGAC
>JAFYCQ010000046.1 GCA_017539635.1 Oscillospiraceae bacterium | reverse complement strand
TATCATGTAATCGGCCTCTTCCTCCGTCACGTCCTCGCCGATGCTGAGCCGAAGTGAGCCGTGGGCCACGTCGTGCTTGCGGCCTATTGCCAGCAGCACGTGGCTGGGGTCGAGAGAGCCGGAGGTGCAGGCGCTTCCGGAGGAGGCGCATATTCCCCGGTCGTCCAGAAGGAGCAGGAGAGATTCGCCCTCGATGCCCTCAAAGCAGAAGTTTATATTGCCGGGAAGCCTCTTTTTCGCGTCCCCGTTCAGAGCCGAGTGGGGGATGAGCTTCAGCCCCTCGATTATCTTGTCCCGGACGGCGGTCATATGGGCGGCGTTTTTCTCCATGTTCGCGGAGCTTTCCTTTAAGGCCGCCGCCATGGCGGCGATGCCGGCGACGTTTTCCGTACCGGCCCTCTTGCCGCTCTCCTGGGCGCCCCCCTCGATGAGATTCAACAGGCGGACGCCCTTTCTGGCGTAGAGAAAGCCGGTGCCCTTGGGGCCGTGGAACTTGTGGGCGGAGGCGGAGAGGAGGTCGATGTTGTCCGCCTTCACGTCTATGGGCAGATGGCCCATTACCTGAACGGCGTCGGTGTGGAAGGTGACGCCGTGTTTATGGCATATTTCTCCGATCTCGCGGATGGGCTGGACGGTGCCGATCTCGTTGTTTGCAAACATCACGGTGACGAGACAGGTGTCGTCGCTTATGGCCTTTTCCAGCTCCTCCGGTCGGACGAGGCCGTCCTCATGCACGTCCAGCAGAGTGACCCGGAAGCCCTCGTCCTCCAGCTTTTTCAGGGTGTGGAGCACGGCATGGTGCTCAAAGGCGGTGGAGATTATGTGGGTCTTGCCGACCTTTTTCCCCGCCAGGGCGACAGACCGGATGGCCTGGTTGTCGGCCTCGCTGCCGCCGGAGGTAAAGGTTATCTCCCGGGGGTCGGCGTTTATGACGGCCGCCACGTCCTCACGGGCCTGTTCAAGTATCTCCTTTGCCTCCTGGCCGAAGGAATAGAGGCTGGAGGGGTTTCCGTAATTGGTTTCCAGGCAGGGGAGCATGGCGTCTATGGCGGCCCGGCTCATTTTCGTCGTGGCCGCGTTGTCTGCGTATATTTTCATGTCGCTGCCTCCTTACCGGAATCGATCACAGTGATATCGTCGCCTGTTTTTACGGTGCCGCCCTTCAATACCCGGGCGAAAACTCCCTCCCGGGGCATTATGCAGTCGCCCATCTTCTTATATATCTCGCAGTGGCTGTGGCACTCCTTGCCGATCTGGGTTATCTCCAGAAGTATGTCGCTGCCCACCGTAAGCCTTGTGCCCACCGGCAGGGACTTCATGCGGTAGCCGTCAACTATCAGGTTTTCGCCGAAGGCGCCGAAATTAACCTCCGCGCCCCGGGCTCTGAAATCCTCGATCTGCTCAAGGCCCAAAAGGCTCACCTGGCGGTGCCAGGCCCCCGCGTGGGCGTCGTTTTTTATGCCCCATTCCTCAATAAGCTCGGCGGAGGGCACCTGGTGCTT
>JAFYCQ010000045.1 GCA_017539635.1 Oscillospiraceae bacterium | reverse complement strand
GGTTCCGGTTCGGGTTCGGGCTCGGGCTCCGGCTCAGGCTCGGGTTCGGGCTCGGGTTCGGGTTCGGACTTGGGTTCCGGCTCAGGCACGGGAATGGGCACGGGAATGGGAACCGGCGGTATGACCTTTGCCGGCGCCTCCGGCTCATCCTGAGGCTCCGCCTCGGCCTCTCTCAGGGCATTCATAAACTCCAGGGCGCAGGAATACCTGTCCGCCGGGTTTTCCGCCGTGGCCTTGTCCAGCACCCGGGAGATATTTGCCCCGGCGTTCTCCCCCAAAAGCGTCTTTGCCGCCATGCCCAGGGAAATAGACATCCGAGGCGTGGGTAAATTCGCCGTTTTTCGTCTCCGGAGCGTTATAGAACGCTTCCGGATCCCGGAACATCCCCGGCACGGTGCGGCTGAGGCACCGGCCCAGGGCAAAATCGCACAGGACGAAGTCCCCGTTTTCCGTGATCATGATGTTCGACGGCCGCACTCCGCCGTGGACGCCGGATCTGGCCTCACAGCCTCTCAGGGCCTCTCCGGCGCTGTAGATCATCCGCAGCGCCTCGGGCTTTGAAGGCTGCCTGCCGTACTTTTCCACGAGGGCGGTATATACCGGCGTGCGGATATACCCCGTAAAGCCCGGGCCGTCGGAGTCGTCCACAAAGCAGAAATCCTCAACGCTTCCCATGTGGGGCGACCTGTCCGTCTTGTAAAGGGTCAGCTCCCAGGAAAGGTCGTTCTGAACACGCCGCAGGTAAGACCGCAGCGCCTCCTGGGAAATGCCGTTGTCCCGGACGCTTTGGAGCAGTCTTTCGTCCGGCCTCACGGAAACGATCTTCACGGCGGCAAGGTTGGTGGCGCCGCCGGAGGTGTTTCGGGCGAGATACACCGTCCCGTGGGCTCCGCTGCCCAGAATGCGGGTGAGCTCCCACCCCGGCCACAGCATACTTAAATCTTCCATGTCCCGCCTCCTCTCAGAAAAGTGAAATCTGGCTCGTGTCGGGCAGATCCCCGAAAGCTCCGAGCTTTTTGAGCTGTTCTATATGCGCCTTTGAGACCTTCTGGCAGCAGGATGTCAGGTCGTCAAGGGAGACAAATTCCCTGTCGTTCCTGTGGGTCGCCAGGTCGATGGCCGCGGCCTCCCCCAGCCCCGAAACGGCGGTGAAGGGCGGGCGCAGCGCCCCGTTTTCTATGTTGAACAAAAAGGCGTCGGATTTGTAAATATCCACAGGGAGAAATTCAAAGCCCCGTTTATAAAACTCATAGCAGGCCTCTAAGGTGGTGAGCAGGCCTTCCTCCTTGGCGGTGGCGTCCGGGGACTGCTCGATCTCACGGATCTTCGCCTTTACCGCCTCGGCGCCCCCCAGCATCATTTCGGCGTCAAAGCCGTCCTTGCGGCTGCGGCGGTAGAAATAGGCGCTGTAAAACTCCAGGGGCCTGTGCACCTTGAACCAGGCTATCCGGAAGGCCATCATGACGTAGGCCACGGCGTGGGCCTTGGGGAACAGATACTGTATCTTGCGGCAGGATTCTATGTACCACTCGGGCACGCCCAGGCCTTCCATCTCCTCGACTATACCCTCCGGCCAGCTCTTTCCCTTGTGTATGGCGCCCTTTCTTACCGCCTCCATGAATTTGAAGGCCCGTTTGGGCTCCATGCCCTTTTCTATGAGATAGAGCATGATGTCGTCGCGGCAGCCCACGCACTCGTCAACGGTGGCGACCTTGTTCACCACGATGTCCCGGATATTGCCCGCCCATACGTCGGTGCCGTGGGAAAAGCCGGACAATCTCACCAGAGTGTTGAACTTTTCCGGCTTTGTGTCCACCAGCATCTGGCGGGTAAAGCCGGTGCCGAACTCCGGTATGCCTATGGTGCCGGTGCTGCCGATTATGGGGTCGTCGTCGGTAAGCCCTATGGGGCCGACAGATTTGAAGATGCCCATGGTCTCCGGGTCGTCCAGGGGTATCTTTCTGGCGTTCAGGCCCGTCATGTCCTCCAGCATTTTAATCATGGTGGGGTCGTCGTGGCCCAGCTCGTCCAGCTTTAAGAGGTTATCCTCCATGCAGTGGTATTCAAAATGGGTGGTGACGATGTCGCTGTCGGACTTGTCCGCCGGGTGCTGGGCCGGGCAGAAGTCGCAGATCTCCATGTCCTGGGGTATTACCACCAGGCCGCCGGGGTGCTGGCCCGTGGTGCGCTTTACCCCCACAAGGCCCGAGGCCAGCCGGTTTTCCTCAGCCTTCGATACGGTGAGGCCGTGCTTTTCCAGATACTTTTTTACATAGCCGTGGGCTGTGTTCTCGGCAATGGTGCCTATGGTGCCGGCTCTGAAAACGTGGTCGGAGCCGAAAAGCTTGTTTGTGTATTTGTGGGCGTTTGCCTGATATTCGCCGGAGAAGTTCAGGTCGATATCCGGCACCTTGTCTCCCCCGAAGCCCAAAAATGTCTCAAAGGGGATATCGAAGCCCTCCTTGGCGTACTTTTCGCCGCAGACGGGGCAGTTTTTGTCCGGCATGTCCGCGCCGCAGCCGTAACCCGCCCCGGACTCGAAATCCGTGTGGCGGCACTTGGGGCAGCGGTAGTGGGCCGGCAGGGAGTTGACCTCCGTTATCCCGGACATGTATGCCACCAGAGACGATCCCACGCTGCCTCGGGAGCCCACCAGATACCCGTGGGCCAGAGAGTCGGCCACCAGCTTCTGGGCCGACATGTAGATAACGTCATAGCCCCGGCCCAAAATGGCCTCCAGCTCCGTTTCTATCCTGTCGGTGATTATCGCCGGGGGCTTCTCCCCGTAGAGCTCGTGCATCCGGCCATATACAAGGTCTTTCAGCTGCTGAGCTGAGTTTTCGATTTTCGGAGGGTAGAGCCTGCCCGCCGGTGGCAGGGGGCTCACCGTGTCGCACATGTCGGCGATGAGGTTGGTGTTCTTCACCACCACCTCAAAGGCCCGCTCCCTGCCCAGATATTCAAATTCCTTCAGCATTTCGTCGGTGGTGCGGAAGTACAGGGGCAGATCCCTGTCGGCGTCGTCAAATTCCTTTGCTGTCAGCAGCACCCGGCGGAAGATCTCCTGCTCCGGGTCGAGAAAATGCACGTCGCAGGTGGCCACCGTGGGCTTGCCCAGCTCGTCTCCCAATTCCAGAACTCTGCGGTTGAAGTCCCGCAGCTCCTCTTCGGAGGAGGCCCGCGGCCTTTCCCCCGTCAGCATGAAGGAGTTGTTGCACAGCGGCTGTATTTCAAAATAGTCGTAAAATTCCCCCAGACGCCTCTGCTCTAAGCGGCTGCGGTGGTCCGATATGAGGCCGAAAATCTCCCCGGCCTCGCAGGCCGAGCCGATGAGCAGCCCCTCCCGGTGCTCCGAAATAACGCTTTTCGGCATGGTGGGATAGCGCCGGAAGTGCTCCAAGTGGCTCTTTGTAACGATTTTATAGAGGTTCTTTATACCCGCCTGGGTCTTTGCCAGGAGTATTATATGCTTCGGACGGCTGCGCTTTTTTGAGGCGGCTTCTCTCCGCCGGCCGCGGATATAGTTTTCCAGGGACTCATAGTCCTCCACGCCGCTGCTCTTTGCCTTTTTCAGCAGGACGTCAAGAATGCGCCCGGCGGCCAGAGCGTCGTCGGAGGCCCGGTGGTGGTTGAACTGGGGCAGGGCCAGAGCGTCGGAAACCGTGTCCAAACGGTGGTTTTTCAGCTGCGGCACCATGCCCTGGGCAAAAGTCAGGGTGTCTATCCAGCGCATCTCGTATTCAATGCCGTGCCTTTGGGCCGTCTCCCACAGAAAGGCCGTGTCAAAGGTGGCGTTGTGGGCGGCAAGCGGCCTGTCCCCCACGAAATCGAAAAGCTGCCTCAGCGCCTCCTCTTGCGAGGGGGCGCCCTTTACGTCCTCGTCGGAAATGCCGGTGAGCTGGGTTATATTGGGCGGGATATGCATTCCCGGGTCAACAAACGTGGTGAAGCGGTCTGTCTCCTCCCCGTCCTTTACAATTACGGCGCCGATTTCCGTTATCCGGTCGCGCACGGGGTCCAAGCCGGTGGTCTCGATATCGAAGGCGGCGAACTCCTCCGGCAGCTTTCCCGTAAGGCCGCAGGAGGTCAGCCGGTCGTCCACGTCGTTTACGTAGTAGCCCTCAACGCCGTAGAGTATTTTTATCTTGTCCCCGGCGGCGTGCATGGCGTCGGGGAAGGACTGGCATACGCCGTGATCAGTTATGGCGATGGCCGGGTGTCCCCAGGCGATGGCCCTTTTCACCACGGCCTTAGTATCGGTCAGGGCGTCCATTGCGGACATCTGGGTGTGGAGGTGCAGCTCCACCCGCCTGCCCTCCGGGAAAGTATCCTGTCTCTCCTCTTTTTTCACCTCGACGATGCTCTTGGGGTCTAAGGTTATGTCCTTATAGTAGCGGTCAAGGCCCACCTCGCCCAAAACGGAGAGGTACATGCCGGGCTTTATGGCGTCCGCCACGCTTTTGGCGTTTTCGTCCCGCATGAACCGGGACACGCGAATGGAGCCTGTGCCGTCGGAAATATCGAAGGATAAAACGACGGCGGAGCATTTGGGTATCTCCCTGCTGTCGCAGGAGAAGACCTCGCCGGTAACGGCTATCCTGCCGCTTTCCAGGGTAACGTCCTTTAACAAGGTGGGCTTTTCCTTAAAGCCCCGGCCCAGTATTACCTTCCCCCCGGCTTCTTTTTTTTCGGCTTTTTTCCCGGGGGACGCCTCGGGATACACGGGGGTTATCTTGACGGCGGCAAGGCCGAAATCCCGGGCTATGGCCTCCTCCGTCACGCGCAGGGCGGCCGGGGCGGCTCTTTCCGGCAGGCCGAGGCGCAGGCGCATGCGCCTGTTCTTTTTATCCACAGTCACGTCATAGACGAGAGCCTTTTCCAAAACGGCCCTCAGGCTCCCGTCCTCCGCGCAGCAGTCGAACATATCAAAAAAAGCTACCGAATCCTTTGGCGGCATCTTCTTTCTCCTCGTCTTTAATCGTCTTTCTCTATCATAAGGGCCAGCTCGGCGGCCAGCTTTTCCGCCGGGACTTTTTTGATTATCCTGCCCTTTTTGAAAAGGAGCCCCTCGCCCTTGCCCCCCGCCACGCCGTAATCGGCGGCGGAGGCCTCGCCGGGGCCGTTCACCACGCAGCCCATTACGGCCACGGTTATATCTCTCTTTACGTTTTTGAGCTTTTCCTCCACCTCGGCGGCAAGGCCGATGAGGTCGATCTCCGTCCTGCCGCAGGTGGGGCAGGATATAAAGCGCACGCCCCCCCGGCGCAGGCCGAGACATTTCAGTATCTCAAGCCCCGCCTTTGCCTCCTTTTGCGGCTCGGCGGTGAGGGATACGCGGATGGTGTCCCCGATCCCGTCGCACAAAAGCGCGCCGATACCGACAGCGGAGCGGATCACGCCGGCGTACTCGGTGCCAGCCTCGGTGACGCCTAAGTGCAGGGGATAGTCCGTCTCCTTTGAAAGCAGCCTGTAGGCGGCAATGGTTAGAGGCACGCTGGAGGATTTTACGGATATGCAGATATCGTCAAAATCGTATTTGTTCAGCAGGGAAACGTGGCCCAGGGCGCTTTCCAGCATGGCCTCGGGCGTGACGCCCCCGTATTTTTCCAAAAGGTGTTTTTCCAGGCTGCCGCCGTTCACGCCGATGCGGATGGGGATGCCCCTTTTCCTGCATTCCTCCGCCACGGCCCTGACCTTTTCCGGCGAGCCTATGTTGCCGGGGTTAATGCGAATTTTGTCCGCTCCCGCCTCGGCGGAGCGCAGGGCAAGCCTGTGATCAAAGTGTATGTCCGCCACAAGGGGTACTGTTATCCGCTTTTTTATTTCCTCTATGGCGTTGGCCGCCGCCATGGTGGGAACGGCCACCCGGACGATGTCGCAGCCCAATGCCGCCAGCTCGTTTATCTGCCGGGCGGTGCTCTCATAGTCCTCGGTTTTCGTGTTGGTCATGGACTGGAGGGACACGGGGGCTCCGCCGCCTATGAGCAGGCCTCCGGCGTTTATCTGTTTCGTCATTTTCCCTCACCCTCCCAAAAGCTTGGTGACGTCGTTCACCACCAGCAGGGCCATCAGCGCCATGAGGATAAAAAGGCCCGCCAGGTGTATATACGTCTCGATTTTCGGGTCGATCTTCAGGCGCAGGAGCTTTTCCAGCACCCACACCACCAGCATCGTGAATATGTGCCCGCCGTCTAAGGCCGGGATAGGCAGCATATTCATAACTGCCAGGTTCACGGCCAGAAATGCCACTATATAGGATATATTCAAAAGCGCGGCGTAGGCCGAGGGGGACGAGGCGCCCACCTGGGATATCACCCCCACGATTCCCACGGCTCCGGACATTTCCCTTATACCCACGACCCCGGTTATGAGGTCTGAAAGCCCCAGCAAAACCATGCGGACAAAATTATACGCCTCATAAAACCCGTACTTCACCGTCTCGATAAAGCTCGCGGGTATCGAGGTGAAATTCACTCCGTACCGGGCTGACTGAGTGCCGTCGTCGTTGGGATAGGCCTTCTTTTCCAGCAGGAGGCCTTCGAGCTTTATTTTGCTCCCGTCCCTTATGACCACCATATCCACCGGCTCGCCGCCGGCCCTGTCCATATACATGGAGAAATCCCCGGAATAATAGATGCGGTGGCCGTCTATCTTCGTTATCCTGTCCCCCGCCTCAAGGCCCGTTTCCCCGGAAGCCTGAAAGCCGTCGGCGAAGTGATCCACCACGTTTGAGCCGAAGGCAGAAAACTGGGAAAAGAGGATAAGGACTATTAAGAGCCCCAGGATGTAATTCATCAAAGGCCCCGCGGCGAATATGAAAAACCGGGCGGGTATGCTCTTTTTGGAAATGGACCGCTGATCTTCGGACCGGCCGTCCTCCCCCTCCATGGCGCAATAGCCGCCGAGAGGCAGGACCCGGAGGGCGTAAAGCGTCTCTCCCTTTTGCTTTTTGAATATGGCCGGCCCCATGCCCACGGAAAACTCATTCACCCGGACGCCGCAGATCTTAGCGGCGGCGAAGTGCCCCAGCTCGTGGATGGCCACCAGCAGTCCGAACGCGATTATCGCTATGACAATATACATTTAACGCCTTTCATAAGCGGCTGTTTACGAAGTTTTTTGCCTCCCTGTCGGCGGCAAGGGCGTCCTCTATGCTCTCAACGGGCGCATCTCCCAGTGCGTCCACCGCCATTCTTACCAGGCCGCAGATCTCGGTAAAGCCTGTTTTTCCCTGCAAAAACAGAGATACCGCCGCCTCGTTCGCCCCGTTCATAACGGCGCAGGCGGCGTCCTTTCTCCCGGCGCACTCCCGGGCAAGAGCCAGGCAGGGAAACGCCTCCATATCCGGCTCCTCAAAGGTGAGGGGCACGGCGGTCAGATCCAGCGAAGGCGCCGGACACGGCATCCGCTCGGGGTAAGTCAGGGCCAGCTGGATGGGCAGACGCATATCCGGATAGCCCAGCTGGGCGATATATGCGCCGTCCAAGTATTCCACCAATGAGTGCACCACGCTCTGGGGGTGTACGAGAACGCCAATCCTCTCCGGCGGAACGCCGAAAAGGTGCATGGCCTCGATTACCTCGAGCCCTTTGTTCATCATGGTCGCGGAATCTATGGTGACCTTTTTCCCCATGCTCCAGTTGTGGTGCTTCAAAGCGTCGGCAACGGTGACGCTTTTTAATTCCTCTTTCGTCTTCCCGCGGAAGGGGCCGCCGGAGGCGGTGAGGACGAGCCTTTTAACATCCTGCTTCCTGTTGCCCATGAGGCTCTGGAAAACGGCGGAGTGCTCAGAGTCCACCGGCAGCAGCTTTACGTTTTTCTCCCTGGCAGCCTTTGTCACCAGGTGACCTGCGCAGACAAGGGTCTCCTTGTTGGCGAGGGCTATGGTCTTCCCCGCCTCGATGGCAGCCATGGTGGGCTTAAGCCCCGCCGTGCCCACGATGGCGGAGACGACGGTCTCGGCCCCGGCCTCAGCAGCCGCCTCGATAACTCCCTTTTCGCCGGAGAGCACCCGGCAGTCAAGGTCCGCTGTTTTGATTTTCAGCGCCGCCGCGGCCTTTTCGTCGAACATGGCGACGGTTTTAGGGCGAAACTTCCTCGCCTGCTCCTCGGCCAGCTTCACCGACCTGCCCGCAGCTATGGCGGAGACGGTAAGCCCCAGGTTTTCAGCGCACTCAAGGGTCTGCCTCCCGATAGAGCCGGTGGAGCCTAAAACGGCAATGCTCCCGGTCATAGCGGCCACACCTCCAGAATGAGATAAAAGGCCGGGGCGACGAACAGCACGCTGTCAAATCTGTCCAGCACTCCCCCGTGGCCGGGGAAGATCTTTCCGTAATCCTTTATATCATACTCCCGCTTGACGGCGGAAAATGACAAATCTCCGACCTGACCCAAAAAACTGCCTATGACGCCATAGACCGCCAGCTTTAAGGGGTCAAAGGGCGTTTTGGCGATGATAAACAGGATAAGGCCGAATATGTACATGCCGACGACTCCGCCCACAAGGCCGCCGATGCTGCCCTCCACCGTCTTTTTGGGGCTGACAAGGGGGGCGAGCTTATGCTTTCCCAAATACATGCCGGCGAAATAGGCCCCGGTGTCGCTCAGAAAGGCGGCAAAAAGGGGCATAAGGACGTAGATCCGCCCGAATTCCGCCCGCCGCAGGCCCAGAAGGCTGGAAAACATCAGGGGAAGCAGCGCCGAAGAAAAAATGAGGGACAAAACGTCCGTAAAATCCGAGGCGTGGCTGCCGCCCCGGGTGATGATCAGATCCAGAAACGCCAGCAGCACCATGACGGCAACAAGCGCCGCCGTTATTTTCGTAAGGCCGAAAAAGTATATAAAAACGACGGCCGCCGCCCCGAAGATCGCCCCGTAGATGGGGAAGCGTCCGCCGTCTCCGACGGCGCAGATCATTTCGTGGGCGGCCAAGCCTGCTAAAACGGCGCAGAATATAAGCGTCCCCCAGTCCGGCAGGACGATCAGCAATATGAGCAGTATGGGGATGCCCACGGCGGAAAAGAGCAGACGTGTCTTCATGCTTTTACGCCTCCGTAACGGCGGCTGCGGCCGCGATAGGACTCTATCGCGCGGTCAAGCTCCCTTTCGTCAAAATCCGGCCACAGTACGTCGGTAAAATAATATTCGGCGTAGGCCGACTGCCACAGGAGGAAGTTGGATATCCTTATCTCCCCGCTGGGGCGTATCACCAGGTCGGGATCGGGAATGCCGGAGGTGTAGAGAAGCCGGGAAAAATCCTCCTCGGTGAGCTTTTCGACGTTGCCTCCCTCGGCGTATATCTTCGCCGCTTTTTTAGCGGCCCTGAGTATCTCGTCCCGGCCGCCGTAGTTGACGCACACGTTCACCCGGAAGCCGTCTATCTTTTCGGAAATCTCGTCCGTTTCGCCGATGAGCTCCCGCAGCTCCGGCGAGAGAACGCTGGTGTCCCCGATGAAGCGGAGATTTATCCCGTCTCTCTCCATGGTTTCTATGGCCTCGTGGAGGTACTTGTTCAGGAGCTTCATAATGGCCCCCACCTCCTCCGGCGGGCGCTTCCAGTTCTCCGTGGAGAAGGCGTACACCGTCAGATATTCGACGCCGATGTTCTTGCAGTAGGTCGCGAT
>JAFYCQ010000044.1 GCA_017539635.1 Oscillospiraceae bacterium | reverse complement strand
GACTGGAGTTTTCGCGATGAGGGGTTTTATGCGGGGCGTGGTCAGCGTTGAAATCAAGTGCCGCTGGCCGGAGAGGTTTATAAATATCTGCGCCATGAACGGGGTGGAGTATTTCGGCCTGAGAAAAACCGGAGAGGGCGTTTTCCGCTTAGAGACCCATATAAACGACTACCGGCGCCTGCGGCTTTTGTCCGACGGGGGCGGCTTTACGATGAGGGTGCTGAAAAAGAAAGGCGCGCCCTTTCTCCTGTGGGGCTTAAGACGCCGGTGGGCCCTTTGGGCGGCATTGCCGCTCTGCGTTCTGGCGGTGTGGGCCTCCTCGTTTTTCATACTGGAAATAGACGTCTCCGGAAACGGGGCCGTCCCCTCAGGGGAGATACTGGCGGCTCTGGAGGAAACGGGGGTGGGCATCGGCACCATGCGCCTGTTTTTGCCCATGGATCAGGTGGCAAACGAAATGCTCATAAGGGTGCCGGAGCTTTCCTGGATAGCGGTGAACTGCGTGGGCTCCAGGGCCCACGTGCTGGTGCGGGAGGAGATACCGGCTCCGGAGGTCTATGACAGAAGCGTCCCGGCGGATATCGTCGCCGGGAAAGGCGGAGTAATAAAGAGCATTATCGTGACCGAGGGGGATAGGCTCGTTTCCCCCGGAGAAACGGTGGCGGCGGGGGACGTGCTGGTCTCCGGCAGCATGACGAGTCTGTCCTCCGGCGACAGGCTCGTGCGTGCGCGGGGGGAGATTCTGGCTCGCACCTGGTATGAGCTATCCGCCAAAACGCCCCTTTACGCCGATGAAAAAGCTTATACAGGCAGATCTGTCACAAAATTTTCCCTTATTTTTGCCGGAAAACGGCTGAATTTGTTTTTTTACTGTGGAAATCCCTATGGGTTTTGTGATAAAATAATTTTAGAGAAAAGGCTCACTCTTTTTGGGGGAACGGTCCTGCCGGTCACCCTCGTCCGGGAGGAATATGACGAGTACGTCCCGGAAAGGCGGAGGCTTGACTTGCCCGAGACGGAGCAAATGCTGAAATCCCGGCTTGAAAAAGAACTCAGTGAGAGCATTTCCGGCGGCAGGATAACGGCGGAGGACTTTTCCTCCTCCGTTGACGGAGGGTGCCTCACCGTGACCTTAAAAGCAGAGTGCCTTGAGAGCATAGGAAAAACACGTGAGATAAAATAAAGGAGTTTTTTCATGGCGGACAGAACCGTTGAAATAGAGAGACTAGAACACATAGGCGACGTTTTCGGCGCCTTTGACGAAAACCTGCGGCTGATAGAAAAGGAGCTGGGCGTGGTAATTACCGACCACGGCAGCTATTTGGGCATAACCGGAGATGAGGAGGCTGCCTCCATTGCCGAGGGCACGTTGAACGGGCTTCTCACCCTGGCCGCCAAGGGGGAGCAGATAAGCGAGCAGAACGTCCGCTATGTCATGAATCTGGTAAAAACGGGGCACGGCGGCGACGTGGGCAAGCTCTCCCGGGACGTTATAGCCATAACCTCAAAGGGCAAGCCCATAAAGGCCAAGACCATCGGCCAGAAAAACTACGTTGAGGCCATAATGAAAAATACCGTCACCTTGGGCGTGGGCCCCGCCGGCACCGGCAAGACCTATCTGGCGGTGGCGGCGGCGGTGGCGGCCTTCAGGGAAAAGACGGTAAACCGTATAATCCTCACCCGCCCGGCGGTGGAGGCAGGCGAGAGACTGGGCTTTCTCCCCGGCGATCTCCAGAGCAAGGTCGATCCCTACCTGCGGCCTTTATACGATGCCCTTTTCGATATGATGGGGGCGGAGAACTATCAGAAGTATTTAGAGCGGGGCAATATTGAAGTGGCGCCCCTGGCCTACATGCGGGGCCGGACCCTGGACGACAGCTTTATCATCCTGGATGAGGCCCAGAACACCTCCCGGGAGCAGATGAAGATGTTTTTGACCCGCTTAGGCTTCAATTCCAAAATCGTCATCACCGGAGACGTCACGCAGATCGACCTGCCGGCGGACAAGACCAGCGGCCTTAAAGAGGCCATGCGGGTGCTGACGGGCATTGAGGATATCGCCATCTGCCGCCTCACCGGGGCCGACGTGGTGAGGCATGTGCTGGTGCAGAAGATAATCAGCGCCTACGAAAAGTACGAGGACAAGCCCAAACCGGCGAAAT
>JAFYCQ010000043.1 GCA_017539635.1 Oscillospiraceae bacterium | reverse complement strand
TTATGAGTTGGATGACAATCGCAGTTTTGCAGAATATGCTAACTAAGCATTGGTATTGAAGCTGCGCAACGGTTTGAAACTCTCTACCTATGAACGTTACCTGACACTGCTGCCGGAAATCAATCAGGCGATTGGGTACCTGCGTCTGCGAGAAATCCGACCAATGCATCTGAATAACTTTTACGATCAGCTGATGCGTCCGGGAGGGCGCAAGATCAAGGCAAAGGCCGTGCTGGTCAAGGAACTCGAACCGCTGTTAAAAGAAAGACAGCTCTCACGGGCAAAGCTTGCACAGCAGATCGGTGTCGGCGCTACGACAGTAACAGCCCTTTGCAAGCACCGTCCCGTGTACAGGGAAACCGCCGAAAAGGCTGCGCAGGTTCTGGGGAAACGGTATTCAGACTTGTTCCGTTCAACAAAGGATGAATCCAAACCGCTGAGCAACAAAACCGTATTGGAGTATCACCGGCTCATCGGCGGCGTTCTGGCGATAGCGGAGAAGGAAATGATCGTCCCATACAATGCGGCACGAAAAGCATCTCCGACAAAGAGCCGCCAGAAACCGGCGAACTATTTTCAGCCGACGCAGATATGCGACATCCTGGCTGCGTTGGAAAGCGAGCCGCTTATGTGGCAGCTTCTGACGCACATGCTGATGATCACCGGGGCCCGCCGCGGCGAGGTTGCCGGAATGAAGTGGTCCAAATTTGATTTTGACCGGCATGCTGTAAAGGTGGACAGTGCGTTGCTCCAGTCGGGTACGATCGGCGTCTATGAATCGACGACAAAGACCGGCAATGTGCGGTACATACCGCTGCCGCAGGAAACCATTGACCTTTTGAACCGTTACCGGATTTACCAGAATGAGCTGCGGCTGAATATGGGAGATCGCTGGACCGAATCTGATTTCGTTTTCACCCGAGAGGACGGCAACCCAATCAGACCGGACTGCATTACGCAATGGTACGCTGATTTCAGCCGCAGGCACGACCTGCCGCACATAAACCCGCACGCTTTCCGGCATACGGCAGCCTCTGTGCTCATTTCACACGGCTCTGATATCGTCACTGTTTCCAAAATGCTTGGTCACGCAAAAGTATCCACAACGGAAGATATATACAGCCATGTCATCGAGGAAAGCAAGCATTTAGCGAGCAATCTTCTGGCAGAAGTATACTTTCGCGGGAAGGTGGAAAAGCATGACAATTGAATCTAAAATGTTCCTCGGTCCCCTTGTGGTCCCCTTGAAGCTTTTCGGCAGTTTTAAAAACCTCAAAAAAGTAATCATAACCACCAGTAAACTGGTGGTATGTCCAGCCCCTAGAAGGGGCTATTACCGGCATAACCCCTGTAAGGGGCATCGAGTTTTATTATCGCATCACACGCACTGCCACCCGTAAACGGGTTAAGCACATACCCGTTGATGCGTTACAATTCTTGGTGCCCTACTCTGGGGTTTATGCTTCCCTTCGGGAAGCCTCATGCTAAAGCTATTTTTCTTCCCCCGGTAGAACCGGGGGGTTATCTCCACGCCTAAAGGCACCAAGAAAAACAGCCGATTTCAAGATGAAATCGGCTGTTTTTATGGTTGCGGGGGCAGGATTTGAACCTACGACCTCCGGGTTATGAGCCCGACGAGCTACCAACTGCTCTACCCCGCGATATTTTGGGCGGCTTTTAACCGCCCACTTATATTACCACAAGAGGGCATTTAAGTCAAGCTAAATATATAAAAATCCGGTATGAGGCGGTTTAAGGCGGTGTTTTCGAGCTTATTTTACAAGTATCGTCAGAAAATAGCTCTCATCATCACCCAGTTCCTCAAGACTGCGGAAAACCCGCTGGGAGGGGAGACCGCAGTCGGCTACGGCGGAGGCTTTTTCGTAAAGTCCCGCGTCCTTCAGGGCCTGCCGGACCTGGGGCAGGGAGGAGGCGGACTTCATAAGCACTTTCGCGCCGGGCTCCGACAGCCTTTCACGAAGATAATTGCAGGAGCCGGGGATCACCGTCATGGGGTCGCCCATTTCCGTAAGGCTTTCGCCGAGGGCTGCCGCGGCGGCGCAGAAGCTGGTGACGCCGGGGATAGTCACGGTCTCGTACCCGGCGTTGCACACAATGTCGCGTATATATCCCCAGGTGCCGTAAAGGGAAGCGTCGCCTAAGTTTATCATGGCCACGTCGGAGCCCTCCTCCAGGCGGCTTATGACCTGCCCGACAGCCAGACGGTGAGCGGATTTCATTACTTCTTTATCTCTGCTCATAGCGAAATCGAGGAAGAGGATTTCCTTTTCCCCGATTTCGATAAGACTTTTAACAACGTCCAGAGCGAGGCTGTTTTTTCCTCTTGTCCTGGGGGCGGCAATGACCGGGGAGGCCTTAAGACAGCTTAAGGCCTTCACCGTTATCAGCTCCGGGTCTCCGGGGCCGACGCTTACGCCGTAGAGTGTGCCCTTCATGTCCTCGCAATCAGACCGCGTTAAGGGCGTTTTCCATGTCGGCTATGAGGTCTTTTGCGTCCTCCAGACCGCAGGACATGCGCACAAGGCCCGCGGGGATGCCGGCGGCGGCGAGCTGCTCGTCCGTCATCTGCCGATGGGTGGAGGCGGCGGGGCAGAGGCAGCAGGTGCGGGCGTCTGCCACGTGGGTCTCGATGGCGGCCAGTCTAAGGCTCTTCATGAACTTGCTGGCGGCCTCCCTGCCGCCCTTCAGCTCGAAGGACACAACGCCGCAGGAGCCGTTGGGCAGGTATTTTTTCGCCGCCTCATGATACTTGTCGCCTGGCAGTCCGCAGTAGGAGACCTTGGCGATCTTCGGGTGGGCGGCAAGAAATTCCGCCACGGCCTGGCCGTTTTCACAGTGGCGCTTCATGCGGACGTGGAGGCTCTCCAGGCCGAGATTGATGTAAAAGGCGTGCTGGGGTGACTGAATGGAGCCGAAGTCCCGCATGAGCTGGGCGGTGCACTTGGTGATAAAGGCGCCGCCCAGGCCGAATTTCTCGGCGTAGGTTATGCCGTGATAGCTGTCGTCCGGCTCTGTAAGGCCGGGGAATTTGTCCTTGTGTGCAAACCAGTCGAATTTGCCGGCGTCCACTATGGCGCCGCCCACGGAGACGCCGTGGCCGTCTATGTACTTTGTGGTGGAGTGGGTGACTATGTCGGCGCCCCACTCGATGGGACGGCAGTTCACCGGGGTGGCGAAGGTGTTGTCGATGATGAAGGGCACGCCGTGGTCGTGGGCGGCCTGGGCGAACATCTCGATATCCAGCACGGTAAGCGCCGGGTTTGCTATGGTCTCACCGAAAACCGCCTTGGTGTTGGGGCGGAAGGCGGCGTCAAGCTCCTCCCGGGTGCAGTCGGGGGAGACGAAGGTGAAGTCTATGCCCATCTTCTTCAT
>JAFYCQ010000042.1 GCA_017539635.1 Oscillospiraceae bacterium | reverse complement strand
ACGCGGTGGGGATGTAGAGGGCGCTATCCTTGATGAAGGCGAAGGAGGTGGGGTCCCAGGCGGTGTAGCCCCGGGCCTCAAATGTGGCCCTTAAGCCTCCGGAGGGGAAGGAGGAGGCGTCCGGCTCGCTGGTTATGAGGGCCTTGCCGGAAAACTTCATGCTTATGCCCCCGTCGTCGGGCAGGGGGGATATGAAGCTGTCGTGCTTTTCGGCGGTGATGCCGGTCATGGGCTGGAACCAGTGGGTGAAATGGGTCGCGCCCTTGGATACCGCCCATTCGCCCATGGCTTTCGCCACGGCGTCCGCCACCCAGGGCTCCAGGGCGGTGCCCTCGTTTATCGTCTTTTCCAGAGAGGCATATTCCTCTTCCTTAAGTCTCGCCTTCATTTCAGAAAGGCCGAACACCATGCTGCCGAATATCTCCGGGACGTTTAACATGTAGTACCTTCTTTCACGTTCTGTCAGTAAGTCCTTATAACCGCCGTGACGCGGCCCAAAATCGTTACGCCGTCGCCGTCAATGGGGTCGTAATCGTCGTTTTCCGGCATGAGCAGCACGGAGCCGCCGGATTTTTTAAGGCGCTTGCATGTGGCGCCGTCGCCTAAAAGCGCTATGACTATCTCTCCGTTTTTAGCGGTCTGCTGCCGCTTGACCACCACCATGTCGCCGTCCAGTATGCCGGCGTTTATCATGGATTCGCCCCTTATTTTAAGGGCGAAATACTCCTCTCCGTTTCCGCCGCCCCAGGGGAGATACCCCAAGGCGTCCTCAACGGCTAAAATCGGCGAGCCCGCGGCCACCTCGCCTAAAATAGGCACGCCCTCCGGCTCGGCTATGGTTATGGCGCGGGTCTTGCCGTCGGAGCGGGAAATGTACCCCAGACGCTCCAGCGTGTTCAGATGGAGCTGGACGCTGGAGGTAGAGGCGAGGCGCACGGCGTTGGCGATCTCCCGGACCGAGGGGGCGTAGCCCGTGCGGCGCTGAAAATCCCGCAGAAACTCGTAAACCTCCCGCTGTTTATCCGTGAGCATGGCCCTGCACCTCCAGTAATTATCTTATTATATAATCATAACATAAAGAAAAGCTAAAGGCAATTTATATTTATGAATTGACGAAATGTGATAAATGTTGTAAAATTTATTGAGTAAAGGAGGGAACCTGATGGCAGAGATCAAATGCGGCAGATGCGACAGACGCTATTCCTCGTTCCGGGGACGCTGCCCCTACTGCGGCACACCCAGAAGAAAAAGCGGCAAGCGGGTGGCCGAGCCGGAAAACGCCAGATGGAAATTCATCATCGGCATACTGCTGGTCGTTATACTTATAGCCGCCGTTATAATACTCATAGTCACCGGCTCCAAAAAAGAGCCGGAGGTCAATCCGCCCGAGGGAGAACAAACGGAGTTTGCCGCGGGCGAAAACACCGAGAGCGTCGAGGCCGAGCCCTTGCCCACCGAGCCGGAGCCCGTTTATGAGCCGGAGCCCGAGCCCGAGCCGGTCATTTCCACCGAGAGCGTAACCATTACCTGGAACGGCAACGCCAGAGACGACGTTTCCATGTCCCGGGGAGAGGTGCTGAACTTCGGCGTGCGCACAGTGCCCGAGGATTCCCAGGACCCCGTCGTATGGTCAACTGAAAACGAGGACGTCATCATAGTCCTCCAGACCGGCCAGGTAACGGCCATAGGCCGCGGCACCACGAACCTGGTGGCCACCTGCGGCGACGCAGTCGGAAAATGCATCATAAGAGTTACCTGATTTGAACAGAAAGCTGATCGCCTGTCCGAAAAACGGACAGGCGATTTTTTATTCAATGAATTT
>JAFYCQ010000041.1 GCA_017539635.1 Oscillospiraceae bacterium | reverse complement strand
TAGATATAAGGCTCATAAGGGAAAATCCCGACCTTGTGCGTGAGAATATCAAAAAGAAATTCCAGAACGAAAAGCTGCCTCTGGTTGACGAGGCGGTGAGGCTGGACACGGAAAACCGCGCCGCAATAACCGAGGCCGACGAGCTGCGGAAAAACCGCAACACCCTTTCAAAGCAGATAGGCATACTCATGGGGCAGGCGAAAAAAGACCCCTCGAAGCTGTCTGAGGCGGAGGAGATCAAAAAGCAGGTGGCCGCCCAGGCGGAGAGACTGGCGGAGCTGGAAAAGAAGGAATCGGAGCTGGAGGTCAAGCTTCGGGAGATCATGATGAACATCCCGAACATAATAGACCCCTCCGTCCCCATAGGCCCCAACGACTCTTGCAACGTGGAGGTCCAGAGATTCGGCGAGCCTTTGGTGCCGGATTTTGAGATACCCTACCACACCCAGATAATGGAGGCTCTCGACGGCATAGATATGGACGCCGCGGGAAGAGTTTCCGGCAACGGGTTCTACTATCTTTTGGGCGACATAGCGAGGCTGCACGAGGCGGTGTTGGCCTATGCCCGGGACTTTATGATAGACAAGGGCTTTACCTTCTGCGTCCCGCCCTTTATGATAAGGGGCGCCGTGGTGGAGGGGGTCATGTCCTTTACCGAGCGGGACGCCATGATGTACAAAATCGAAGGCGAGGACCTGTACCTCATAGGCACCAGCGAGCATTCAATGATAGGCCGCTTCATCGACCAGATAATCCCGGAGGAGAAGCTGCCCCTGACCCTCACCAGCTACTCCCCCTGCTTCCGCAAGGAAAAGGGCGCCCACGGGATCGATGAACGGGGCGTTTACCGCATACATCAGTTTGAAAAGCAGGAAATGGTGGTCGTCTGCCGTCCCGAGGAGTCAATGGAATGGTACGAGAAGATGTGGCGGTATTCCGTGGAGCTGTTCCGCTCCATGAACATCCCCGTGCGGCAGCTGGAATGCTGCTCCGGCGATCTGGCGGATCTGAAGGTCAAGTCCTGCGACATCGAGGCCTGGAGCCCCCGGCAGCAGAAATACTTCGAGGTCTGCTCCTGCTCCAACTTAGGCGACGCCCAGGCCCGCCGGCTGAAAATAAGGATAAACGGCGAGGGCGGCAAAAAATATCTGCCCCACACCCTCAACAACACGGTGGTGGCTCCGCCGAGAATGCTCATCGCATTTCTGGAGAACAACCTCCGCTCAGACGGCAGCGTGGCCATTCCCGAGGCGCTGCGCCCGTACATGGGCGGCAAGACCGAGCTGCGTAAATAAAGCGCGACGGCGCTCTATATAACACAGAAAAGGAGAAAGAACATGAAAAAATTCTTCGGCGAATTCAAAGAGTTCATTTCCCGCGGGAATGTGCTCGACATGGCCGTCGGCGTAATCATCGCCACCGCCTTCGGCAAAATAACCACCAGCCTGGTAAACGACGTGGTAATGCCCTTCATCGGCTGGATATTCGGCGGCACGGACGCCACCCAGGCCCTGAACATAACCCTTACCCCGGCGGTTTACGACGAGGCGGGCGAGGTGGTCAAGGAGGCCACGGTTTTGGGCTTCGGCACCTTCGTAAGCACGATTATCGACTTCATCATCATCGCATTTATCGTGTTCCTCATAGTCAAGTCCTTCAATAAGGCGCGTCAGAAGGCTGAGGAGCGGAAGAAGAAGGAAGAGGAAGAGGCTGCCGAGGAGGAGGCTCCCCCCGAGCCCACCAACGAGGAGCTGCTGCTCACCGAGATCCGCGACCTGCTGAAGAATAAGAAGTAAATTGAAGCTTGAAGAGCTTGTATCCTCCGGCGCAGCCGTTATGGGCGTTCCCCTGCCTGCCGGTGCGCCGGAGAAGCTGCGGGCGTATTTCGGGCTGCTGACGGAAAGAAACCGCGTAATGAACCTCACCGCCATAGAGGGGGAAGAGGACGTTGCGCGGCTTCATTTCCTTGACTGCCTCGCCCTTGCCGCTGTTTGGGATTTTTCAGGAAAGAAAATAATAGACGTGGGCAGCGGGGCGGGCTTTCCCGGCCTGCCGATAGCCATTGCCGTTCCGGGGGCGCAGTTCACGCTGCTGGATTCCTTAGGCAAGCGGGTGGACTTTTTAAATGATGTCTGCCGGGAGACCGGCACGCAGGCCGAATGTCTCAACGCCCGTGCCGAGGAGGCGGCGAGACAGCCCGAAAGACGGGAGTGCTATGACGCCGCCGTTTCCAGAGCCGTTGCCCGGCTCAACATCCTCTGCGAGCTGTGCCTGCCCTTCGTAAAGGTGGGGGGCGTATTTATCGCCATGAAGGCCGCCGCGGCCGAGGAGGAATTAGCGGAGGCGGAAAGTGCCGTGAAGCTCCTGGGGGGAGGCAGACCGGAAGTGCGGGATTACAGGATCCCCGGCACCGACCTGACCCACAGGGCTGTCATAATTCCGAAAGAGTCCCCCACTCCGGAAAAATATCCCCGGAGATTTGCCAGAATACAAAAATCCCCGCTCTGACGGCGTTTGTCAGGAGTGATAAGATGAAAAGAACCATATCCATGATCCTCTCGGCGGTCACCGCCCTTTCCCTTATAACGGCGGCTAAGGCCGCCGCCCCGGTGGAATACATGCCCGGAGTTACGAAGGAAATGTCCGCAGCGGACTTCTGGACCGAGGACTGTTCCGGAGAAATACTCGCCGCGCCGGAGGAAATAGCGGAAATAAACGCGGCGGCCCTTGTGACAAGCGGCAGCAACATGCATGACCTTGCAAACAGGCCGGACAGCTTCAACGGCGAAACACGGAACGAGTCGCTGAAGAAGGGCGCGGCGGAGGACGCCGCTTACTATCTGGGCTGGACTTACGGCGAGACGGGAGAAAAATACACCCAGGCGGATTTTGACGAATTCATCGCCAACTGCGGCGACCCCACGGCAACGGAGAATATGAGCGTCCGCTGGGGAATTGCGGCAAACAGGACGGTGCTTTACACCTTCCCCTGCGACAAACCCATTTATGACGACCCGAAGGACCTGGATTTCGACTACAATCCCCTTGTGGGCATCAGGGTGAACGAGCCGGTGCTGGTGTTCACCACATCGGCTGACAGGAAATACTATCAGGTGTTCACCTCCTGCTGCTCCGGCTGGGCTCCGGTGGAGGATATCGCCCTCTGCCGGGACAAGGAGGAATGGCTCTCCGCCTGGCAGATACCGG
>JAFYCQ010000040.1 GCA_017539635.1 Oscillospiraceae bacterium | reverse complement strand
TCAACCTCCACCCCAAGGTGGCCCAATCGGCGGTGACGGGTGTTCCCGACGCCGTGAGGGGAGAGGCCGTGGCGGCCTACATAGTGCCGGAGGACGAATCCCTCACCGTTGACGAGCTGGTGGACTTCTGCATAGGCTCTGACATGCTCTCGGGCTACAAGAGACCCAGGTATTACCGCTTCGTCAAGGAGCTGCCCATGACTGCCACCGGCAAGCTCCAGCACTATGTGGTGAAGCAGATGGCTGAAAACGACCTTGAGCTGGGCCTTTTGAAGCTGGCCATGAAGAGGAACGGCTGATGGAACCTTACCGCAGAAGGATCTTTTACTACGAGACCGACAGAATGGCCATAGTCCACAACTCCAATTACCTCAGGATATTCGAGGAGGCGAGGCTGGATCACATGTACAAATCCGGCATAACCTACAAGAGAATGGAGGACGAGGGTGTGCTCATACCCCAGGTGGAGGCATACGTCAAATACATAAAGCCCATAACCTACGGCGACGAGCTGTCGATAAGGGTGCGCATGACCGAGTTTAACGGCGTCAAGGTGAAATACGAGTACGGGCTTTTTGTCGGCAACGAGGAAAAGCCCTCCGCTACGGGCTTCACCGCCCACTGCTTTCTGGACGACAGCACGAGAAATCCTGTGAGCATAAAGAAAAAAATACCGGAGGTCTTCCGGCGGCTCATGGCGGCCTTTGAGAAGGATATGAGCGAAAAACGAAATGCCGCTCCGGCGCTAAATTCCCCTATGACCTGACAACTTAAAAAACCGTTCCGGATTGTTTTTCCGGAACGGTTTTTTACATATTCATGGAGTGGATTGGCGCTCTTCGCAATCGGACGCCCGAAACGATCCCCGCGGCGGCGAACATGGTGACTATGGAGGAGCCGCCGTAGCTGAAGAAGGGGAGAGTAAGCCCCACCACCGGGGCTATGCCGATGCACATGCCGATGTTGGCAAAGGTCTGGAATATGATTATCGAGGCAACGCCTACGCAGACCAGCATGCCCTTTCTGTTGCCGGAGTTCACGCCCACGTAGATGCAGCGGATGATTATGAGCGTAAGCAGCAGGATGATAACGGCGCAGCCGATAAAGCCCAGTTCCTCTCCGGCGGCGGAGAAGATGAAGTCCGTGTGCTGCTTGGGAACGCCCCCGGACTGGGTGAGCTCTCCGTGGTAGAGCCCGCTGCCGGTGGCTCCGCCGGCTGCAATGGCGGCCTTGCTGCGGTTTGCCTGCCACATGATGTTGAGACCTGTGGGGTCGATGTCCGGGTCATAGGGGGCTAAGATCCTGTCTCTTTGCCTCTGGGTCAGAAAGTGGGTCCAGACGTAGGGTGTGACCGCCGCCACTCCTGCAAAGGCAATCAGGAACCAGTACAGCCTGAGACCTGCGGCAAAGAGCATGACGGTGAAAATGAAGGCATAGACCAGCGCGCTGCCCAGGTCGGAGGAAACGACGATAATAAGGCCGAACATCAAAAGGAAATAGGCGAACAGGAACAGAACGGAAAACAGCCTGTTCAGGCCCCGGCCGCTTTTGAGATAATCTATCTGCTTTGCG
This sequence comes from Oscillospiraceae bacterium, assembly GCA_017539635.1. Taxonomy (GTDB): domain Bacteria; phylum Bacillota; class Clostridia; order Oscillospirales; family Oscillospiraceae; genus RGIG6969. The sequence goes on along the minus strand of JAFYCQ010000040.1, from coordinate 2,022 downwards.
AGGATTATTATAAATGGTATCTTTACTATCTCCGCCGGCTGTATGCCTATTCCGCCGAAGCGCAGCCAGGCCCGGTTGCCCGTGTCGTCCGCCACGCCGAAGACCCTGAGGGAGAGCATGAGCAGAACCGAGAGGATGAGCAGTATCTTCCATTTGTCGGCGATGATGTCCACGTCGATGACCGAGAAAAAGAAGTAGAGGATTATGCCGATAATGAGGGCCGCCGACTGCACCACCACAAAGGAATGGGAGTGGAGAGAGCGGGTGGCGCTGGATATGAGGATTATGCCGAAAATCGCGCAGGCCAAGCAAAGCGCGAACAGCAGGCTGTCCGAGCGCTTCAGATAATCATAAGCGACTGCGAAAAATCTCTTCACGGCGTACCTCGTTGAAAGTGTTATCAAGCTATTTTACCACTTGACCCGGTTTTCGTAAATACATAATTTTTGTTATATCCGTCCCCGCTCCCTCATAAGCTTGACTGTGGACAAGATTACGAAGGAGCGGGGACTTTTGGACGTTGACCTTATTTTCAGAATAGCCGCCGTGGGCATAGTCGTGGCGGTGCTGAATCTGCTGCTGACCCGCTCGGGGCGGGACGAGCAGGCCCTTATGACGACCATCGCCGGGCTCGTGGTGGTGCTGGTGATGATAGTGCGGGAGATCTACGACCTTTTTGAGCTTATCAAAGCTCTTTTCGGCTTCTGATGGAAACCCTGGTTAAAGCCGCTGCCGCGGCCTTTGTCGGGTGCGCTGCCTCACTTGTTATAAAGAGGGCAAATCCGGAAATATCCTTTTCTCTCACAGTTGCCGTGGTCGCCGTGATCCTGTTTTCCGCGATGGAGGCGGTTTCCGAGGCGCTGGATTTTGTCCGCGAGACGGCGGAAAGCGCCGGTGTTTCCGGAGACTCTGTCTCCTGCGTGTTAAAGGCCGTTATAACGGCGGCGGTGACGCGGATAGCTTCGGATATATGCCGGGACGCGGGGGGACACGCCGCCGCCTCGGCGGTGGAGATGACCGGGGCCGCCGTGGGCGTTTGCGTTCTCATACCGCTTATGCGCTCGGTGCTGGGCACGGTGAAAGGACTGTTATGAAAAAGCTGATGATAAGGGCCTTATTTCTTCTGGCATTTTTCTGCATTTTTGCCCTCCCCACGAAGGCACTGGATACGGAGGCGGCGGAAAGAGCCGTGCCGGAGGCCGCCCGGGAGATAATAGGCGGCGCCTCCGTGGGGGACGAGGGACTTTTTGAGAAAATTGCCGGGAGGGCGGGGGACATGTTTCTTTATTCCCTGCGCTCGGCAGCGGGCACGGGGACGGCGGTTTTTGCAATAGCCGCCGTGTGCTCCTTCGTTTCCGCCGGGTATCCGGGGGAGAAAGCTCCGGCTTACGTGTCCGCAGCCGGGGCGCTGGCGATCGCTGCCGTGACATTGGGCCGAGTCAGCTCCTTTACGGCCATGGCAAGCCAGACTCTGGGGGATCTGTCCGTTTTCTCCGGGGCGATCCTGCCCTGCCTCGCCTCCGCCTCGGTATTTGCAGGTGAGACCGCCTCGGCGGCGGCCAAATATGCCGCCTCGTCATTTTTTATGAGCGTGCTGATAACCCTTTCCGACAGGATAGTGATGCCATTTATAGGCGCATTTCTGGCCGCCTCTGTGGCGGACGCAGCTGTCGGCGGAGGGGCTCTCAAAGCGGCGGTGGGGTGCATCAAATGGCTGACGGTCACGGTTTTGACCGGAGTGACACTGGCCTTCGTGGTGACCATTGCCGTGACGGGGACGGTCTCGGGTACGGCAGACGCCGTGGCCCTTCGGCTTGCCAGGACAGCCATGTCAACGGCCCTGCCGGTGGTGGGCGGGATAATCTCCGACGCCGCCGGCAGCGTTCTGGCCGGGGCTGCGGCGATGAGGTCGGCATTTGGGGTATTCGGCCTTGCGGTCATCGCCGCCGTCTGCTTAGAGCCGGTGATGAGACTGGGGGCGTATCTCCTTATATTTAAGGCCGCCGGGGCCGCGGCGGGGCC
>JAFYCQ010000039.1 GCA_017539635.1 Oscillospiraceae bacterium | reverse complement strand
TTCCGGGAAACAGGGGGAGAATAAGATGACACACAGCGTTATAGTCAGCCGGGAGAAAAGGGGACTGGGGCATTCCGACGCCTATATCCCGGTGAAAAAAGCGGTGGCAGAAGCCCTGAACGCCGAGGGCGTGAGGGAAAAATGCACCGTCTGCGTCCTCTTTACTGACGACGAGGGGATCAGAACAATAAACGCCGAGCAGCGGGGACTTGACAAAGCAACGGATGTTTTGTCCTTCCCCATGAATGACCTTGTTGAGGGCAGGCCCGATTTTTCCGACGCCGAAAGGTGGGAGGACGGCAGCGTGTTTCTCGGGGATATGGTCATATCCCTGCCCCACGCCCTCTCCCAGGGAGAGGAGTACGGCCACGGCTTTGCAAGGGAGATCTCCTACCTCGCCGTTCACAGCACTCTGCACCTTTTAGGCTACGACCACACAGACGAGGGAGCCCGGAAATAGCTCATGAGAAAGCGGGAAAAGGCCATAATGAAGGCCCTGGGCATGGAGGATAAGGAATGACAGACAAAATAGCCGTAATAGCCGTGGTGGGGCGTCCCAACGTGGGCAAATCCACCCTGGTAAACGCCCTGGTGGGTGAGAAGATAGCCATAGTTTCCCCCAAGCCCCAGACGACCCGCAACCGTATTTTCGGTGTTTTTCAGAGGGATGATACACAGATAGTCCTGCTGGACACCCCCGGCTTTCACAGGGCCCGCACCCGCCTGGGCGACTTTATGGTGAGGACCGTTAACGAGAGCGTGGACGACGTGGACGCCGTTCTGCTTGTGGTGGAGCCCATAGACAACATAGGCGACCAGGAGGAAAAGCTCATAGCCAAAATAGCCTCATCGGGAGCTCCCGCGATTCTCGTAATAAACAAGACGGACACGGTGAAAAAAGAGGCGCTTTTGGCCGTCATAGCCCGTTATTCCCAGGCCTTTGAATTTGAAGCCGTGGTGCCGATTTCAGCCAGAACCGGCGACGGGGTGGAGGAGCTTTTGGGCGAGATGCTCAGATTCGCCGTGGAGGGCGAGCCCCTTTTCCCCGAGGACATGATAACCGACCAGCCGGAAAGACAGCTCTGCGCCGAGATAGTCCGGGAAAAGCTTCTGATGACCCTGGAGCGGGAGGTGCCCCACGGCGCCGCCGTGGAGGTGACAAGCTTCAAGGAGGGGGAAAACGGCGTAACCAACATAGACGTCACGATCTACTGCGAAAGGCCGGGCCACAAGGGCATAATAATCGGCAAAAACGGCGCGTCCTTAAAAAAGATAGGCGAGCTGGCCCGCCGGGATATGGAAAAGCTGCTGGACACAAAAGTCTGCCTGAAGACCTGGGTCAAGGTCAAGGAAAACTGGCGGGACAACGATGTTCTTATCAAAAATTTCGGTTATACCAACGATTAAAATTTTCCTCGCATACTGCCGCCCTGTCTGCCGACAATAAGACAGGGAGGCGCTGTTATGAAAATCGACCGCATGGCCTGCTGGCGGCTTTTTTCCGCCACCGGGAACGTGATTTTTTATCTGCTGTATAAGGAGCTTCGGAACGGGGCGTAAGCCCCGCCGAAGCGGGGTGCCGGGATGTACATAACAACGACGGGGCTGGTGCTCCGGGAAACGCTGTATAAAGAGAGCAGCAAGCTTTTAACGGTGCTGACCGCGGATCTGGGAAAGGTCTCCGTTCTGGCAAAAGGCGCGAGACGCAGGGGCAGCAAGACAGCCGCCTCCACCCAGCTTTTAGCCTGCTCGGAAATGACGCTTTTCGAGGGAAAAAACGGCTTTACCCTGACGGAGAGCCGGTGCATAGAACTGTTCGAGGGGCTGCGGACGGATCTGGCCCTGTTGTCCTTGGGCTCCTATTTTGCCGAGGTGCTGGAGACAGTCTCCCAGGAGGACAGCCACGACCCGGAGCTTTTGTCTTTGGGGCTAAATTCCCTTTACGCCCTTTCCGAGGGCAAACGGCCCGGAAAGCTCGTTAAGGCCGCGTTTGAAATGCGCTGCGCCTGCCTTTCCGGCTTTCTGCCGGCGGCGGAATGCTGCGCCGTCTGCGGCAGGCCGGATATCCGGGAGCCGAGGCTGGACCTCAATGAGGGACTTTTGTACTGCGGAGGCTGCCGGAAGGGGACAGGCACGGAGGCGGAGCTTTGCGACGCCTCCCTCATGGCTCTGCGGCACGTGATAGGCGCCGAGCCCAAAAAAATCTTTTCCTTCACCCTGACAGGCGCGGGGGAGGCCCGCTTTTCAAAGGCCTGTGAGGAATACCTTTTGACACAGCTGGACAGGGGGTTTAGGACCCTGGATTTCTATAAATCGATAATTTAGGTGAAAACAATGACGCTTTACGAAAAATCACAAAAGCTTTTGGAGCTGCCCACGGTACTGGAAATGCTGGCGAAGGAAGCGGTGGGGGAGGCGGCCAAGGACTCCGCCCGGGCCCTTACGCCGACGGATGACATCAGCACCGTCCGGGACAGACTGAAGGAGACCACCGCCGCCAAGGAACTGATGACGAAAAACGGCAGTCCGCCCTCCTTTTCCGGGGTGCGGGACGTGAATACCTCATTAAGGCGGGCGGAAATGGGCGGCTCTCTAAACAATCGGGAGCTTATGGATATAGCCCTGGTGCTCATGTCAGCTCGGCTCACCGCAGCCTACCGGTACGGATCAGAAAACTAAAAAACGGCCATAG
>JAFYCQ010000038.1 GCA_017539635.1 Oscillospiraceae bacterium | reverse complement strand
CACCACGGCGGCCACCACCATGCCGATGAGATAGACGGGAACGGCGCTCCAGTTTATGCCGCTCTTAAAAGCCTTGACCACGGACAGAAGGAAGGAGCCCAGGACGGCCGGAATGGAGAGCAGGAAGGAAAAACGGACGGCAAAATCCCTCTCCAGCCCCCTGGTCAGCGCCACGGTGACGGTGGTGCCGGAGCGGGAGAGACCGGGGATGACGGCGATCATCTGGGCAAAGCCTATTATCAGCGCGTCCACCACGGTAAAGGTCTTTTCGCTTTTCTTGCCCCGGGTGAGCTTGTCGGAGCAGAAGAGCAGCCCGCCGGTAATGAGAAGGGCAAAGCCGATAAAGGTGGTGTTGTAATAAAGGTTTTCTATGTAGTCGTAAAAGGGGACTACGAGTATAAGGGGCAGGGTGCCGACGATGACGAATGCCACGGTCCTGACTCCGGGAGTCATCCGCCCGCCCTCAGCCGATGTCTTGCCTCTGCCGGAGATGAAGCTCACGGTCTCGGTGCACATGCGGCGCAGATCCTCACGATAATAGAAAACGACGGCGCAGAGAGTTCCGAAGTGCAGCAGCACGTCAAAGAAGAGATGCTCCGCCTCGGCGTACTGCAGCCCCAGCAGATTCTGAAACACCGAAAGGTGCCCGGAGCTGGATATGGGCAGAAACTCAGCCACGCCCTGGATAAAGCCGAGAAAAACTGACATTATGACCGACATGACGATCCCCCTCCCAATAGTATTTCTACACACTTTGATAACCTATCATACCATATATTTCGTAAGATTTCCATAGTTTAATACAAAGTATAGATATTTTTTTGCGCTTGCGTAAAACATAGAGGCGAGGTATAATTTTATTTATCAATGAAAGGAGGCGGAGACGACGGACGGACGCTTTGAGAGGACGAAAATGCTCCTGGGTGAGGAAGCCGTAAAAAAACTGCATAACAGCCGGGTGCTGCTTTTCGGTCTGGGAGGCGTGGGCTCCGCTGCCTTTGAGGCCCTGTGCAGAGCCGGCGTCGGCCGCCTGGTGATAGTAGATGGGGACGCTGTTGACATTACTAACATAAACCGTCAGTTAATCGCCCTAACCTCCACCGTGGGGCAGAGGAAGACGCTGGCGGCCAGAAACCGGGGCCTGGATATAAACCCGGAGGCGGATATAGTCTGCAGGGACGAGTTCGTAACGGCGGAGAGCCTGGATGGCTTCGAACTCTCCGGTTTCGACTATGTGATAGACGCCATAGACACCGTTTCCGTAAAGCTGAGCCTTGCCGAGCGGTGCCAAAGGCTCGGCGTGCCCCTCATTTCCGCCATGGGCACGGGAGGCAAAATGCACCCGGAGCTTTTGCGGATAGGGGATATATACGAGACAAACAGCTGCCCTCTGGCCCGGGTCATGCGAAAGGAACTGAGGCACCGAAAAGTTGAGGCGTTAAAGGTGGTCTGGTCGCCGGAAGAAAGGGCCGTTGCGGATGCTCCCGGCTTTTCCAAAAGGGGAGAAAACCCCTCTCCCGGGACTGTTTCCTTCGTCCCGCCGGTGGCGGGTTATCTCATGGCCGGCGAGGTGATTCGCCAAATAGTGGGATAAAACTGGGAAAAACGGGGCTTTTTTTTACAAAAAACCCTTTTCATACGTAAAAAGTTCTTTAAAAACTCTTGACTAACACTTCTGCACTCAATATAATTATGCTTGTTGATTTTATGGTATCGGCAAAACCCGCTGCCGCTGCCAGAGGTTTGCAGCATTGAGAAATATGACAGAAATGACCGGCCTTCCCGATGAGGAGCTCTGGCGCCTTGCCCGGGAGGGGGACGACGAGGCCGAGACCGTTTTGATCGAGAGGTACGTCCGGCTCGTCAAGGTCTGCGCCCGTCCGCTGTTTTTGGCGGGTGGGGATGGCGAAGACCTCATACAGGAGGGGATGTTCGGACTTATGTCCGCCGTCCGCAGCTTCTCTCCGGAGAAGGACGCCTCCTTCCGCACCTTCGCAGAAAGGTGCATCCGCAACAGACTATACACAGCAGTTAGATCGGCCGCAAGGTCAAAGCATTTTCCGCTCAATTATTCAGTGTCGTTTGATTCCTCAGACTTAAGCGATCTCTCAGGCGGCGCGGCGGACTATTTGCGTGATCCGGAAGACCTTATAATCTCGCGTGAGCGCGTGGGCGAGATACTTGCCGCCGCAAAAAACACGCTTTCGGGTTTTGAAGCAAGGGTCTTGGAGCTGTATTTGAATGGCTGCTCTTATAACGAGATAGCGGAGCAGGTTGGCAAGACCCCTAAGTCCGTTGACAATGCCGTCCAACGAATCAGGAAAAAACTGACGGCGTATTATTGAGGCGATAATCAGTTAATCTGATCGCAAATAAAGCCAAAAAGGCAAAACAGCAAAAGTAAAGTGAGGATTCATCAACATGTACACTGACAAGACCCTTAAATGCAAGGAATGCGGAGCCGAGTTCGTTTTCACCGCCGGTGAGCAGGAGTTCTACGCTGAGCGTGGCTTCCAGAACGAGCCCCAGCGCTGCAAGGAATGCCGCAACGCCCGCAAGAACGCGGCCCGCGGCCCCAGGGAGTACTTCACGGCCACCTGCGCCGCCTGCGGCGGTGAGGCCAAGGTCCCCTTCGAGCCCAAGTCCGACCGTCCCGTATATTGCAGCGACTGCTTCGCTCGTATGCGCGAGGAGAACTGAGTATTCCTTAAGTAAGTTAATAAATGAAAAAATGTGCCGGTTTTTTACCGGCACATTTTTGTTGGCAGGAGCTTATTTTTCCCAGGGGAACACGAACTCTATTTTGTACTTGTTCCGCACGTCCTCCAGGGACTGCCGCACAGCGGGATTTATGGGGATGCCGTT
>JAFYCQ010000037.1 GCA_017539635.1 Oscillospiraceae bacterium | reverse complement strand
TATTCGTTGTCAGCCATTTTATATTCCTCTCCTGTTGAAGTTATTTATATTCTGAAAGCAGGTATTTGCCTCTCCCGCCCTTCATGACTTCGCCTAAGACGACGGCGAAATCTCCGCCGATAATAAGAACGGCGTCGAAGGACATGACAGCCTGTATCACCGCGTCCTCAAACGGCAAAAGCTGTCCGTCAACGAAAGGATCCGGGGACAGCACAAGGCACATTTCGCCGTGCGCCTTTGCAAAGCTCATAAACTCCGGGCGGCGCTCCAGATCCTCCCCCTCCATGATTATCCTGTCGGGGTCGAGAAGGTCCTTTGCCCGGTGGCAAAAGCGGCTTAATCCCTCATGGCGCTTTTTCGGCGTCGTGAGCATGTTAAGCAGCCGTTCCCTTCTGTTTTTTACGATGAAGGATTCAACAAAGCGCCGTTCCTGTGAATGATCCATTTTCCTTATCTTTCCGTCATCCATGGCACCGTGAAATCTATCTCCATCTGGAGTGAGGGCTCGGGAATGTCGTCCTCCGGCAGCGAAATATCGTCAGTAAAGCCCACGAAATAGCCCTCCGCTATCCGGTGAAAGGCGATGGTATCTCCGTTCCGGCCGCCGTTGATTATTCTGCCGCACAGGTGGTAAAAACCGCCGTATTGGGCATTTTCTCCATTTTCCCCGTTCAGGAGATATACCTCCGCCGCCTTTTTGGGGTCGATCCCCAGACTGCCGAAAAGCTCCTTCACTTCCCCGGGAAAAAAGTCCGCCGCCAGGGAAAAGTTGCGGCAGTCGGCGCATGCGCAGCTTTCGGCGACGCTTTTCGCTCCGGAATACAGCTGCTTTGTCTTTTCCGGGTCGGCTTCGATCACGAGGCCGTTCATAGAGAGCTCCATCCGGCCAAACCTCTTTAAGCAAAATAAAGAACCCCCGCGGAAAAGCATTTCCGCAGGGGCGTAATACGATACGCGGTTCCACCCTGGTTTGTAACTCAAGGAGCGCTTAACGGGCGCTTGACGGGCGTCCTTTCGGCGCCTGCTCGGGAGCGGTGTCGTCCGGGCTCTTCCCGGGGCGCTTCCAGCCGTGGCGTCCCCTCTCTGTCGGGAATAATCTCCGGCGACTTCTCCGTCGTCGCATTTAACAATGTGCAGTTTAGCACCCCGGGCGGTTTTTGTCAAGCCGATAAAAGGCGTATAAGATACGTCACGCCGTACAGCACCGGCTGGTGGACGATATAAACGAGCAGGGCGTGGCGGCCTATGGCCGGGAATACCGGGGGCCTCAACGTGTAAAACTTTTCCGGGAACCTGTGTTCCTTTATATACATCCCCGTCACCGTGCCGAACAGGAACACGAAAAGCCACGGGAAAATGGGGAAATAATCGGAGCTGAAAAAACCGTCGTAGATAAAGCCGAACATCCAGAGAAACCGGACCTTTACAGTTATGACGCTTGTCAGCACCGTCAGGATTATTACCAGGGCCGCGTAAAGCAGCATGGCGAAGCTTCTCGGCAGCTTATCGAGGAATCTGGCCGTGAGACCGTAAAACACCATGGAAAACCCCAGCAGGTGCAGCACCCCGAAGCGTATCGGGATCCCCATGTAATACGTTACCGCGGTCATGGCATAGGCGACGATCAGCACCTTTATCCCCCTTTTTACGTTGCTCCGGGAAAAACGGGAGGACACGCCGGAGAGCACGACGAAAAGCCCGGCGAAAATGTAGTGCAGGAAGTTGAATACCGGGTTTTCAAAAAGCCATGACGGCGCGCCTAAAAACACCACAAGGTCGAAAAGAAAGTGGTGTATCACCATCAAAACCACGGCAAAGCCCCGAAGGCCGTCCATCAACTGTATGCGGTTTTCCGAAAGGGCGGTCATACGTTGAAGCGGAACACCACTATGTCTCCGTCCTGCATGACGTACTCTTTGCCCTCAGAGCGCAAAAGGCCCTTTTCACGGACTGCTGCCATGGATCCCAGCTCCTTCAGCACGTCGAAGGACACCACCTCGGCCCTTATAAAGCCCCGCTCAAAGTCGGAGTGTATCTTGCCCGCGGCCTGAGGGGCCTTTGTGCCCTTCTTTATCGTCCAGGCCCGGCACTCGTCGGCGCCGCCGGTGAGGAAGGATATGAGGCCCAAAAGGGCATAGGAGCACTTTATGAGCCGGTCGAGGCCGGACTCCTCCAGCCCCAGCTCCTCCAGGAACATGGCCTTGTCCTCCTCGGGCAGCTCCGCTATCTCCTGCTCCGTCTTGGCGGAGATAGGCAGCACCTGGGAGCCCTCCTTTTCGGCGAAGGCCTTTACGGCGTTGTAGTATTCGCAGTTGTCAATGCCGCCGGAGAAGGCGTCGTCGTCCACGTTGGCGGCGTAGATGACGGGCTTATCCGAAAGCAGTCCGCTTTCGGCTATGAGCTCGGCGTCCTCCTCGGAGCATTCAAAGGAGCGGGCGGAATTTCCGGCGTCCAGGTGGTTATAGAGCTCGGTGAAGAGCTCCTCCTCATGGAGGTATTTCTTGTCCCCCTTGGCGGCCTTTTTGGCCTTCTCGATGCGTCGGGTCACATGCTCCATATCGGACATGATAAGCTCAAAGTTGATGGTCTCTATGTCCCGCAGGGGGTCGGCGGAGCCCTCAACGTGGATGACGTTGGGGTCGTCGAAGCACCGGACGACGTGGACGATAGCGTCCGTCTCCCGAATATTCGCCAGGAACTTGTTCCCCAGCCCCTCGCCCTTTGAGGCGCCCTTTACAAGGCCCGCGATGTCAACAAATTCGATGACGGCCGGCGTGCGCTTTTTAGGGGAGTACATCTCCGTGAGGTAATCAAGACGGGAATCCGGCACGGCCACGGTGCCCACATTGGGGTCTATCGTGCAGAAGGGGTAGT
>JAFYCQ010000036.1 GCA_017539635.1 Oscillospiraceae bacterium | reverse complement strand
CGGCTTCGGGTATATCCTGCAGCTCTCCGTTTTCGTCAAAGCTCATAGTGACCGAAACCGTGGCGATGACGTCCTCAAGAACTACCCTGAGCTTTCCCCGGCAATCGATGACCACATCCGTCACCTTGCCGTTTCTTATGTCTGTCCGGACCTGCCCCTCCTCAAACACTATATTGAGGCTTTCCGTCTCCGGGGCGGCGGCGTGGGCTATGCGCGTCATTGCCTCCTCGTCAAGACCGACGGTAAATCTCGTTCCCTCCGGGATATCCTCAAATTCCGGATCGCCCAGTATCACCGCAGAGCAGGCGGCATTGAGCAGCTCCTCTGCGTCCGGCACGCCGGAGTCGTCGCTGTTTAGGACAACGCCGCCCGAAGTACACGCGGCGCTTTCCGAAGCAAAAACGGTCGTTCCCCGGATATTCAGTATGGAAAGGGACTCGTTGTACCTCTCCGTACTCTGCCATGTGAGGCTCTCGTTCTGCAGCAGGGGTCCGCAGTTTGACCGGAGGGTCATATCCGCCGTTATCGGGTCTCTGAAGCACAGCTCCAGCCACGCCAAAATGGTCTGGATGTAACGTCCGTCAGCTTCCGGTGCGTTCCGATACTGCCCTGAGCTCAGGGCGATCTGGACTGCCGCAGGCAGTTCATGGCTTCGGCGCTCGTCCACGAAATCCACATGGGCGCTCACCTCTTTGTCTCCGCAGTCGAAAACGGCTGTGAGACCGGCAGGCTCGCCGTCGGTCACCATAAGCTCAAGGCTTGCCTTCTCCGGCGCCCCGAAGAAAATGAACAGATCCGGCATGACGGCGTTTATTAGCTTTTCCGCCTCCTCCTGCCCCATTTCGGCATTGAAGGTGGTGCGGCTGTTTTGATCCGTGACGGAGAAGTCCACGTTCAAAAACAGATTGGCGGCCAGGCTCAGCAGCTTCGTTAAGTCGGGCGCTCCTCCGCCCGTTTTATAACAGTCTCCGTCTTCCATAATAAGCACGCCGTCCGTATAGCAGGCGCGTATATCCCGCCACGTGGTGCAGGAGACGGCTTTTCCGTCGAACTCCGTGGTAAAAAGCTCCGCCTCGGCCCGCAGGGTGCTTTCCTCTCTCTCCACAACGAGGGAGAAATCCATATCAGTATCGCTTCTGTCGGCGTAGCTTTTAAGCAGCGTGTATATCTGCGCCCCCGCGATTTTCGGAGCGAAAATCAGCGTGGCCGCCAGGGCGACCGCCAAAACAACGGATGCGGCGGCAAGTATGAGTATCAGCCATTTCCGGTGCTTTTGCTTTTTGGAAGGCGGAACGCTCTCACCGTCCTCTGTCACCGGTTTTTTCGGCTTTTTGACAAACAGAACTATCGCCAGGGCGGCAAGGCAGGCCAGGAGCACCGCGGCTATAGCCCAGACCCACCAGGGCGTGGCGGCGGATACGACCGTCAGATAGCACTGTTCACCGGCCATTTCAAATTCGAGATAGCTGCCGTTTTCCCGTGTTTCCACTCTCTCCCAGCCGTCTCCCACGGCGGCGTAAACCTCGAGCAGGCCCATGTTACCCTGGGGCGGCAGGTATCTCACCGTGTGGCTGTCAGCCCCGTCATCCGGCAATATCAAAAGCCACTGCTCCTGGACCGTGCGGTTATAGGTGCGCAGGGCCCGGAAGAGGCCGCCTCTCTCCACGTCAAAGCCGATAACGGCAGGCGACGCATCCACCTCGTCCCCGTCGTCAAAGGCGCCCAGGGCCAGGAACACCGGCCGGCCGCCGCTGCGGGCGCTTTCGCTCCTTACAGCCTCGACAATAGGGGTGTAAACGGCTGTCACGGTGGTGTCGAAGGTGAGGTTTTTGAGCTCTGTTTTGTCCCAGGCGGCGTTTTTCCCCGCCTCCGGCGGCACTTCGGGAAATACGGAATCGTCAAAGCTGTCACCGTAGTTGAAGCTCTGGCTCTTTATGACCCCGCCGGGGGAAACGAAGGAGAGGGTAAAGCTCTCAAACTCCTTGGGAGCGCCAAGGGCCATAAGTTCCCCGTAGGTCACAGGCTCCGCCTGTCCCTTAATGCTTATGCGGTTTATGCCCGCCAAGTCGTCGGAAACGAAAGTGTTCCCGGAAAACTCGCCGTAATCTCCGCCGGAAATCGCCCCGCAATAGCGGGAGGCCTCGGTTATCTCCACCAGCGAGCGGCAGTCGGAAACCTTTAAGTTGGAGTTTTTTTCATTTCCGGCCCCCACGATTCCGCCCACATAGTCTCTGCCGGACAGTTTTCCCCTGCCCCAGGACTCTCGGATTATATTGTCTCCGCGGCCGGCGATGCCGCCCACGTAATCGCCCTGGCTTTCGGCTCTGCCGGCGCCCACGCAGCCGCTTATAACACCGAGGCCCGCGTCACCGGCAACTCCTCCCACGTAATTGCGCTTTCCGGTTATATTGCCGGAATTTACGCAGTCCTGGAGTATGCATTTGAGGGTATAAGTCCTGTGTATAAGTGAGGAAAGGGGCGCGGTGTCATCCCCCTCGGGATTGAGCTCGTTATACACGGACATGGAGCCTGCTATCCCGCCTGCGTCCAGGTCCCCGCTTACCTCTCCCATGTTGAGGCAGCCGTAGATCTTTCCTCTTACAGCCTCGTCAATGTCCTCGTCAGAGGCGTCCTCGACCACCGAGGAGACGCTGCTGCTGCCTGCGTCCTCCACCGCTCCTATAAGGGTGTACATGACGGCGGAAAACTGTTCGCTGATGGCGGAAATGTCGTTTATTAGCGTCTTTGATGAGTTCCGGGATTCCACGTTCAGCATTTCCAGCTCATTGGAAATATTCTGGAGAGAATCGTAAAAGTCGCTTGCCTCATCGTCTGTTCCCGTACCGGAAACGCTCAGTCTCGGCTGGCTGTTTACATAATCCAGAATGTTTTTCGTTTCCCTGAAGGCGTCGGAAAGACCAGACGCCGAATCGGACAGGAGCGAGAGAGCCTCCTGTATATCCTTTAAGCCGCTGTCTGCCGAACCCGTCGCTTTGGCTATATGGCTAAATCCGGAGGATATGTACTGAAATACGCCTGTACCATCGACCCCGGAGATGAGGCGCAGGCCGTTTCTTATACTTTCCGCCCCCTGGGAAGCCGCAGCCGCGTCAAGCTTTGATTTGACTAAAATCTCCGAAACTCCGCTGTCTATGGCGGCCGTCCCTTCTGCGGCTTTGTTCAGCGCTGCAATCAATTCGGAGGCATTGATATATTCGGCAACGGCTCCCCACGTCGCTATGGAGCCGTCCCCGATACCAGCGGCAAGGCCGCGGGCGGCAGATTCCAGCGTGCTCAGCCCGGAAACAGTCTGTCCGATCCCGGCGCTTATTTTGTCGAAAGCTCCCGCCTGGTGAGTCCCGTCCGCATTGGTCGTGCCGTACAGCGCGGCTCTCCAATCGGCCGGTGAAACGCCGTCAGCCGGCCTTATTGAGGAACCTATCCGGTCCAGTCCGTCGCTTATCTCGGAAAGCCCTGTGTTCAGAAGCTCCGAGGCGGACGACATGTCTCTCGCGGCGGCGCTGAGCTCGCCCGACAGGTTTGAATCCTCGACCTTGCCTGCTGCTTGCTCCATTGCGGCAGCGGATTCGGAAAGGCTGTCTGACGCCTTTTTCATGTCGCTCACCGGCGCGGAAAGCATGGAAACGGCGTTTTTCAGCACCTCGCTGCTCCTGTCGATTTCCGAAGCAGTATCCTCCCAGTAATCGGAGAGCTGTCCCGTAAGCGTCTGTGTCTTGTCTCTGGCGTTGTCCACGCTGCTGCCCACGGAGGAAAGGCGGTTTGAGATATTGTCGGCGGCGTTTGCCGCGTCGGCCTTTGCATTGGCAACCAGTCTGTCCAGCTTTTCAAGCTCGGCTCTGACGGCTTCCAGAGACCCGCCGTTAAGATTTACGATTATAAAGGGCTCCGCTATGCCGGCTATTCCCCCTACGTCCTTTCGGCCATAGACCTGGCCCATATTGGTGCATTTGGAGATCTGCCCGCTGCTGCGTCCGGCTATACCGCCCACGTTGTAGCCTATATGCTGATAGCCGATTGCACCGTAGTTCCTGCTGGAGTTTATTAGGCCGTCCGAATACCCGGCCACACCGCCGCTGTCGGTGGCGACATTATATGTTTCGGGATTAATGAGGCGGCTCAGGCTCGTTTCGGGGTCAAGCCCGAAATCCAGATCGCTGAGAGAAACAGTGGGGTCGAGCGTCACCGTGTTGACATAGGCCCTGTTGGTGCAGGAGAACACGATCCCGGAGTTTTTCCCCGCGATTCCCCCGGTCATGCTTTTGCCGAAAACGCCTCCGGACATCTCGCAGATCCTGATGACGCCGGTCTCTCCGTTCTCACCGCAGATGCCGCCTGTATGCTTATCCCCGGTAACTGTACCGGAAAAAGAGCAGTCTCTCAGCGTACCGCGGTTCACTCCCGCTATTCCTCCGACTCTCTCGGCTCCCCCGCCTGGGGAAACGGTACCCTCAACTTTCAGGTCACAGACCTCGCCGCCCTCCATGATGACGCCGAAAAGCCCGGCCGGTGAAACTTCGCTTCTTATCGCAAGACCGGAAATGGTGTGTCCGCCTCCCCGGAATGTGCCGCGGAAGCCGGCGGCGGGCATATAATCTGCTCCGCCCAGGGATATATCCCGCTCCAATACGACAGTCTTCCCCTCCGACCACGCATCATAGGAGCAGTTTTCCGCAAACTCAAGAAAATCCTCGGCGGAATATATCCTCACGGTCTCTCCGTCGTCGGCCAGGGCCGATGCAGATACTCCGAATAGAAGGAGCAGAGCCAGAACGAGGGAGAGTATTCTTTTTAGCACATTATTCCTCATTCTCGTCACCCTCCACACCTCCGGAAATAAACGTCAGGTTCACGTCGCCCTCCACCGTGCCCCGGATAAGGCCGGATACGGTGCCGTTTATCCTGCCGTGGACGACGCCGTCCACCAGCATCCTGCCGCTCTTGGACCTGCGGCGTATAGCTCCGCCGACGGAGAAGGAGGTGCGCTCGATCACCTTTCCTCCGATAATAAGTATCTGCGGCAGGGCGAACATGACGAGGATTATGGAGATCAGCGTGCCCCGCCCCAGGGATTCGCCTATACCGACGATAGTTCCCTCGGAGCTGATATTGCCGAGTATAAAGCCGGAGGCCGCCAGGATGATGCCGGAGGTGATGATCGTCGGGAAAGCGAAATTCATGGTTTCGATTATCGCGTCTTTTGGGTGCATCTCATCCTTGAGATCCATATAGCGGCTGGCTATTACTATGGCGTAGTCGATATTTGCACCCATCTGTATTGCGGAGACTATCAGATAGGCGATAAAGAAAATATCGACCTTTGTGAACACCGGTATGGAGAAGTTTATCCAGATAGCGCCCTG
>JAFYCQ010000035.1 GCA_017539635.1 Oscillospiraceae bacterium | reverse complement strand
CGGGATTTTTTGGTTTGCTGTTTTTTTATTTTTTTCCGCAGATCCACTTCCAGGAATCCCTGCACATTTCGTCCAGTCCCCGGTCGGCCTTCCAGTTGAGGAGCTTTGCAGCCTTTGAGGGGTCGGCGTAGCACTCGGCCACGTCGCCGGGCCTTCTGTCGGTTATGACGTAGGGTATCTCCCTGCCGGAAGCTCTTGAATAGGCATCCACCATTTCCAGGACGGAATAGGGCCTGCCGGTGCCCAGGTTCACCGCCTCGCAGCCGGTGTGCTTTTCCGTATATCCCACGGCGGCCAGATGTCCCGCCGCCAGGTCCATTATGTGGATATAGTCCCGGACGCCGGTGCCGTCCTTTGTGGGGTAATCTCCGCCGAAGACGTTGAGCCTCGGCAGCTCACCTGCCGCCACAAGGGCTATATAGGGCATAAGGTTGTTCGGTATGCCCCTGGGGTCTTCCCCTATTAAGCCGCTTTCGTGGGCGCCCACGGGGTTAAAATACCGCAAAAGCATAACGGAAAGGCTCTTGTCGGCAGCTGCTGCGTCTCTGAATATCTGCTCTATCATGAACTTCGTCCAGCCATAGGGGTTTGTACAGCCCGTGGGCATTGTCTCGTCCAGCGGCATTTTGTCAGAGCCACCGTAAACCGTGGCCGAGGAACTGAAAACGGCCCGGGTAACTCCGAACTTTTTCATGGTCTCAAGAAGCGTCAGCGTGGTGTCCAGGTTGTTCCTGTAATACTTTACCGGTTCTGCGCAGGACTCTCCCACCGCCTTGAAGCCGGCGCAATGCACAACGGCGTCTATGCTGTTTCCGGCAAAAACCTTCTCCAGCGCTTCCCTGTCGGCCACGTCGGCCTTAAAGACCGTGATCTTCCTGCCGGTTATCTTTTCCGCTCCCTTTATACTGTCGGGAGAGCTGTTGGAAAAGTCATCGACAACGACAACGTCCTTTCCCGCCTCCAGAAGCGCCACCGCCGTGTGTATGCCGACGTAGCCGGCACCGCCTGTAATAAGTACTGCCATGGGTCTATTCTCCTTTATCTGTGATCACCGGGCTTATCCGCCATTCCTGCCCTCCCCGCCGCTCGGAGGCGTTGGGATACGCAAGGGTGTATAAGTCCGTGCCGTAAGCTTCGATTTCAAATATCCTCCGGGCTCTTTCGTCAAGCTCCTTTGCCTCTGCGGGCTTTGTGAGCACCGGGATCGAGCCCTTTCTCCCTATCTCCCTGAGCATCGTAATTCCGGCCCCGTTGGCCGCTAATACCCGGGCGTAGGGAGGGCATCCCGCCGCGTCCTCCGCCCTTATGCCCAAGTATGCCGCCGTCAGCATGCGTCTAATGCGGGACAGCACGTATCTTTTCGTCTTGACAGCGAACAGGAAGCTCTGTATATCCGGCTCCGTTTTCGCCGCTCTGTACATTCTTTTGTCAAGCCCCTCGGTTGCGTCCGGCAGTGCGGCAAAGTCATTCTCCGTCATTCCTCTGAGCCGGGCCATTACGGAGTTTTCCATGCTCTCCCAGCTTATCGGCCCGCGGCCGGTACAAAGCTCGTCCCGGTATATTTCAAGGGCCGCTTCCGGCACCAGGCCGGAAATGTCCTCGCCGGCATAGAGCGCTTTTCGCAGATACGCCCCGGAGGCGGTCACGTCCCTAACCTGCTCGTCGTGCCCTGCGCCCTGCCGTTTTACAGCGATGGGTGTCAAAGGCGCGCCCAGCTTTTTTACAGCCCGGAGATACTCCACCGCCAGGGTGTCGTTTGGGCTGTTGAAGACCTCATCGTCCGCGCCCAGAGCTTTCATGGCCCGGCTTCTGGCGGAAGCGTAGGAGGCGCCGTTTTTAAGAGCCAGCGCAGTAAGCTCCCTCCCCTCCTCCGAGGAGGCGGTCTCGGCGCAGTTTAATAGCGTTTCGATATCCCCATTCTCGCTGCCGAAGGAAATGTGGGTGCATATACCGAGAGCGGCCAGAAGGGCCGTGCCCCCCTCGGCAAACCGTTCGGCTGAGGACAATGCCCAGGGCGCCGGGTTTTCCAGCACCAGGTCAGCACCGCTCATAACGGCGGCCTTTGCCCTTGCGTGCTTCCGGAAAACCGCCGGCTCGCCCCGCTGGACAAAGTTCCCGCTCATTACGCACACAACGCCCCCGCCCTCGCCCAAAATCCGCTTCGTTTCGGCTATATGGAGAGCGTGTCCTGAGTGAAATGGGTTATATTCGGAAATAATACCGGCGATTTTCACGTTTTTGCACCCTGTAAAGGAAAAAAATATACGTTTTTGGGATTTTCTTATTGCCTTAATCCACAATTAGTATTAAAATCGAATGAGCAAAATATGTCAATATATTTTTATTTATAATAAGAAAGGCACCTGGATTAATGAAGATACGCGTAATAAGCGCCGGCAGCTCTTCCCTCAAGTACCAGCTCTTTGACATGGACACCGAGACCGTCATGGCCAAGGGCCTCTGCGAACGCATAGGCATCGGCGGCCATCTGAAGCACACCCCCTTAGTAGGCGACAAGCCCGTCTTTGACGAGGACGTCTCCATGCCCACCCACTCCGAGGCCATAGCCGCCGTCATGGACAAGCTGACCAGCGCCAAGTACGGCGTCGTTTCCAGCATGAAGGAGATCGACGCTGTCGGCCACCGTGTAGCCCACGGCGGAGACAAGTTCT
>JAFYCQ010000034.1 GCA_017539635.1 Oscillospiraceae bacterium | reverse complement strand
CCCACATAAAGCACACGGAGGGCGGAGATTTCCGCCAGGCCACCTACCGGGCGGTGCGCCAGGGACTGATGAGCGCCGAGAGCGTTTTGCTGGAGCCCTGGTACTCCGTAACGATGACCGTGCCCACGGAAAACACGGGCCGGGCCATAACCGACATTCAGAACATGGGGGGCGAGCTGACTCCTCGTGACGCCATTGAGAACATGACCGTGCTGGAGGGCCGGGCCCCGGTGTCCAAAATGCGCTCCTACGCCAGGACGCTGGCCGCCTACACCCATGGTCTGGGTGCTCTTTCCTGCGCCTTCTGCGGCTACGAGCCGGCGCCGGAGCAGGAGGCTATAATAGAGGCCGCCGGCTACGACCCGGAGGCGGATATTGAAAACACTCCGGACTCCGTTTTCTGTCAGAACGGCGCTGGAACTGTCGTAAAATGGAGCGAGGTGCCCGGACGCATGCACCTGCCCCCGGCCTTAAAGCCCAAAACGGAGGCTGTTCACGAGCCTGCCCGGCGGGAGGTCACCGCCTACTCCGGAACGATAGAGCAGGATAAAGAGCTCATGAAGATATTCACCCGCACCTACGGCGAGGTGAAGCCCCGGGAGTTTATGACGCCCCCGCCGAGGGTATCGGAGGAGCCGGAAACCCGGGAGATACGCATTCAGCCGGAGGAGACGGAATACCTCCTGGTGGACGGCTACAACATCATTTTCGCCTGGGACGAGCTAAAAAGCATAGCCAGAGACAGCCTGGATTCCGCCAGGGCAAAGCTTGCCGAGCTTCTGTGCAACTACCAGGGGTTTAAGAAATGCGAGGTCATATTGGTCTTCGACGCCTACAAGGTGCCGAAAAACCCCGGCAGCGTGGAAAAATTCGGGGATATAACCATTGTTTACACCAAAGAGGCGGAGACGGCGGATTCCTATATAGAAAAGGCAACTTATGAAATAGGAAAAGACCACAAGGTAAGGGTCGCCACCTCCGACGGCATGGAGCAGCTCATAATCTTGGGCCACGGAGCTCTGCGCGTCTCCGCAACGGCCTTTCATGAGGAGATGGAGGCCGTCTTAGGCCGCATCGCAGCCATTTTGAGAGACATGGATAAAAAGGAAAACTCACGGGAAATTGAAAGAGCCCTCAATAAGGCGAAGGGGAAATAAAGCATCAGCGCCGCCCGATTTCGGGCGGCGCTTTGTGCGTTTAAATCGGATTATTTGAGAATGGCGTTGCCGAAAGCGTAATAGGGCCACTCACCTGTATTTCCAATATCGGAGTGATGGATTTTTAACTGCAGCGCGCCATTCAAAGGAATGGTAATATGCTGGACGAGCATATCGGAGGTACCGTCGATAGACATCAAATACTCACCGTCGAGATAAATGTCATACGTGGAGTCGCGAGCTGCTGTATTATCAACATGTCCGAAATCAAACTCAAGAGAAGAGTATTTGCCGTTAAGGTTAAACAGCGCGTAACTGTTGACATCGCCGCGCAGCGCTATGCTGTTCAGATACTTGGTACCCATCATTACGATAGTGTTCAGCTCATCGGTTCTATATCTCTCATCTGATTCATATGGGGGGCAGGCCTGCATGAGATAAATGGTCTTCCCCGGCACCTCGCCGATATAGACGGT
>JAFYCQ010000033.1 GCA_017539635.1 Oscillospiraceae bacterium | reverse complement strand
GACAGATATACTGAAAAACAGGATATAAAAATTACCCTCCGGCAGCGCCGGAGGGTAATGTTTTATAAATCGACTATCTCGCAGCCCATGATCACCGCCTCCCGGAGGGAGTGGACTGCCATGAGTATTTTCGGTGCGGCGGATCTCAGAACGTCCGCCACGGCGTCAGCCGTTTCCCGGTCAAGGCCCCGGAAGGGCTCGTCCAGGATGAACAGGTCGCCGCCGTAGGCCAGGAGCCTGGCTATGGATACCCTTCGCCGCTGGCCGCCGGAGAGGTTTTCCGGCAGGGCGTCTGAGTGCTCCGAAAGCCCCACCCGGCTGAGGAAATATGCCGCCTCCTGCCGCCGGTGCCGGGGCAGAACGGTCTCAACGTTCTCTTTTGCCGTCAGCCAGGGCATGAGGCGGTCGTCCTGAAAGAGAAAGGCGTATTTTTCGTGGTCTGATTTTATTTCTCCCGCCTGAGGGAGCAAAAGTCCCGCCGCCAGCCGCAAAAGGGTGGTCTTGCCCCGGCCAGAGGGGGCCATTAGGGCGCATTTGTCCGGCAGCGTAATGGACAGGTTTTCAAAAACCGGCCTTTCCGGGAAACGGAAGGTCACGTTATTCAGCGTAATCATGGCCGCCGCCTTTCTCCCGCCAGCAGGGAAAAGCCCCGCTCCAAAAGGAAGCTCAGTATTATCACCACCGCCGTCCAGGCGAAAAGGGACGGCGTCTCGAGATATAGCTTCGAGTAGTAAAGCTCCGTACCGATGGAGGTCTTGGGCTGGCATAAGACCTCCGCCGCCACGCCGGATTTCCAGGCAAGGCCCATGGCGGTTATGGCCGAGGCCCGCCAGGCGGGATAGGCGGAGGGGATGTAGATAAACTTAAGCTTTCTCGCCCCGGAAAACCGGTAGGCCTCGGCAGTTTCAAGAAGGCCGGGATCAGTGGCCTTTACCGAGGCGCAGACGGTGCCGAATATGACCGGCGCCACCATGAGGGCGGAAATGAATAAAGGGACATAGGCCCTGCCGATCCACAGCAGCGCCAGAATGATGAAGGAGGCCACGGGAGTTGAGCGCACCACCCGCATAAAGGGGGATAAAAGCGCCCCCACTATCTCCCATTTTTCCGAGGCGGCGGCAAGAAGCGTGCCGCAGATGAGCCCCAGGGCAAAGCCCCCGAAGATCCGCGCTAAAGACAACAGGGCGGATATCCAGAATCCCCCGGTCTTAACGAGGACGGCAAGAGTCTTTAAAACGGCCAGAGGCCCGGGGAAAATGAGCTCTGAGCCGGCAAAATATGCCGCCAGAGCCCATACCGCGAGCCAGAAGATAAGTGCGCCTATGTTTTTAAAGCTCTTCTTCAAAAAGTGTTACTCACCCCAGTAGAAGCCGTCGTCGGGCATGCTGCCTCCTATTGAATCGGGATTGGCGCTGTACAGTACGGAGAAGTAGCCGGTGAGGTAATCCCGCATGGCGTCGGCGCCGGTGATGAGGGTCATGCCGCATTTGGGCATGGCGGCCTTCGCCACGGCGGCAGCGCCCACAATACCGTGCTTTTCGGCCAGGGCGGCGGCCTCGTCGATGTTGGCCTCATCGGTCATGAAGTTTATGGACTCGCCCAGAGCCTCCAGGAAGGCGGCCGCCTGCTCGTCGGTTACGTCCGGGCCGATGGCGACGCAGCCCTGGGTGAGGATGCTGCCGTCGGTGGCGGCGGCGTTCCACTCCTCGGTGAGGTCGAGAGCCTCCCGCACCTCGCTGTTCTTCATGAGCACGCCGGTGGCTGCCGGGACGGGGAGCATGCAGAGGTCGATATCCCCCGCGGCCATTTTCGTGGACAGCTCGTCGGAGGGCAGATATTCGATGGTCACGTCCTCGCCGGGGACAAGGCCGTTGGCGGAGAGGATGTAGTTGAGCACATATTCCGGGTTGGAGCCCTGGCCGGTGGCGTAGAGGGTCTTTCCGGAGAGGTCGGCGACGGAATTGACTGTATCTCCCTTTTCAAGGATGTAAAGCACGCCTAAGGTGTTTATGGCGGCTATCCTCACCTTGCCGGAAGTCTTGTTGTAGAGGGTTAGAGCGGCGTTGGTAGGAAGGCTGGCGATGCCCAGCTCGCCGGAGACGAGAGCGCTGGCCACGGCAGAGGGGTCGGTGTCCAGCGTCACCTTGTAGGTGTCGCCGTAATCTCCGTTTTCAACCTGCTCCATAAAGTAGGCGGCGCCCATGCCGGTGGGGCCCTTCAAAAAGCCAACGGAGACGTGCCCGGCGGGCTCTGGAGCGGGCTCGGGTTCGGGCTCAGGCTCGGGCTCGGCGTTGTTTTCGGGCTCGGTCACCGTGCCGGTGTCGGGCTCGGGAGCAGGCTCGGGCTTCGGGGCTTGCTCTGCGCAGGCGGCCAGTGAGAAGACCAGCATCAGGCAGAGAAGAATGGCAATCAGCTTTTTCATTTTTTTACTCCTTATAATGCTTTTAATTGTGCGGCGTCGAGTATGTAAATACTCTTGCCGTCTTTTTTTATCATGCCCCTGTCGCAGAGGCTTCCGAGGGCGCGGTAGAGGGATGAGCGGCCGATGTTCAGCCGGGCGGACAGCTCCTTCAGGCTTTCGCACCGGACGGGATTTGCTCCCGCCGAGAGCAGATACCCGGCTACGGCGCTTTCGGCGCTGCCGGATACCAGGCCGGAAATCTTGCCGTTTAAGTAGCGCACCCGGCCGGAGAGGAAGCGGATATAGTTTATGGCGGTCTCCGGGTATTTACGCAGAAGCCCGCCTAAAAGCTCCTGGGGGAAAAACACCGCCCGGCAGGGCTTTGCCGCCGTCAGCTCGGAAACATAGGGCTCGTCGGAGAAAAGCGCCGCCGCGCCGAAAATGCCTCCGGGCGACAGCCTGCGCATGACGTAGTCCCCGTATTCCCGGGGCTTTTTCACCACCACGGCTCCCGAGAGCAGAAGCCCTAAGCTCCTGTCAAAAACCGCGCTGTCGAAAATGACCTGGCCCTTTTTGAAATCCCCCAGCCGACAAAGGTCGGACTGAAGGGCAAAGGGCACCGCCTCCGGGGCGCTTTCAAAGAGAAAGCACCGGGCTACCAGCTCGGCTTCCTTTTCGGTTAAAAGAGAAATATCCACGCCGCACCTCGAAAATGTGCCAAATGGGACACTTTGCGCGAATTATAACATGGCAGCCGAGGTTTGTCAATGTATAAAAGGGCAGGCTTGCGCAAATAAAAACGAGCTCTGAGACGATTTGCCTCAGAACTCGTTCCGGCGTTTCGGGAAAGGCTTACATCAGCCGCTGATCGTTTATTATGAGTTTGAATTTCAGGCCCAGCTTTTCCGCGGCCTTGCGGCACATGACCATGCGGCCCAGGAAAATCTCGAAATAGTTCATCACCGAGCTGTATCTGGTGCTGATGTCCAGCGTCAGCGTTATTGTTTTCTTATCGTCGTCAATGCTGAGCTTCGACCGCCTGACCGAGTAGTTCACCCGGTCGTGGATATCGAAGCTTGGTATGTCTCTGTTTCGCACACGGGACCGGCGCACGTCGGATTTGTCCGCCAGGATAAGCGCGGCGGAAATGGCGTTTACCGGAACGCCGGTGCCCTCGTCGTGGTTTCCTATGGCCGTTGTTATGGTGGCTATCTCCTCGGGGGCCATACCCAGGTCGTGGAGTATCTCAAAGGCCATGACCGCGCCGCTCTGGGAATGGTCGATGCGGTTTAGGAGATTGCCGATGTCGTGGAGGTAACCGGCGATCTTCGCCAGCTCCACTTCCCGCGCCGGGTAGCCCATAGTCTCCAGTATGTAGCTTGCGTCGGAGGCGACGCGGGTGACATGGGCAAAGCTGTGCTCCGTATAGCCCAGCTCAATAAGAGATTCGTCCGCCTTGCGGATATAGGTGTTTATCTCTTCGTTTTTCTTTATGTCCTTGTAGGTGAGCATAAGGCCTCCTTATATCCGGACGCGGCGCCGGTAATAGCCGGCGCCGCGAGTTGTTTCGTCAATATGCCACGCCCCAGATCACCATTTTGTCGGCGGGCTTTCCGCAGACGGCGCAGGTGTCGGAGAGCTTTTCCTGGTCATAGGGGATGCACCGGGAGGAAACGCCGGCAGCATCCTTCATCTTCATTTCACACTCCAGGTCTCCGCACCACATGGCGCGGATGAAGCCGCCCTTCTCCTCGATTATGCCCTTGGCCTCATCAAGGGTCTTGGCGTCGAAGGTGTTCTCCCGAAGGTTTTTGGCGGCCTTCTCGTAAAGAGCGTTGTGTATATCGTCCAGAAGGCCGGGAACGGCGGCCTCCAAGCCGTCCAGGGACACCTCGGTCTTGGAGCGGTCGGCGCGGGAAACGGCCACGCAAACGCCCTTTTCGATGTCCTTGGGGCCCAGCTCGATGCGCAGGGGCACGCCCTTCATCTCGTACTCGGCGAACTTCCAGCCGGGGGAGTTGTCGGAAACGTCGCACTTTACCCGGATGCCGGCGGCTTTGAGGCGGTTAGTGATCTCCTCGGCCTTTTCCAGTACGCCGGGCTTGTGAGAGGCGATGGGGATCACCACCACCTGAATGGGGGCGACGCGGGGCGGCAGCACAAGGCCGGAATTGTCCCCGTGGGTCATGATAAGGCCGCCTATGACGCGGGTGGAGAAGCCCCAGGAGGTCTCATGGGGGGCCTTTAGCTGATTGTCCTTGTCCATGTAGGCTATTTCAAAGGCCTTGGCGAAGCCGTCGCCGAAATAGTGGCTGGTGCCGCTCTGGAGGGCCTTTTTATCGTGCATCATGCACTCCACGGTGTAGGTGGCCTCGGCCCCGGCGAATTTCTCCTTGTCGGTCTTTCTGCCTCTTACCACCGGCATTGCCATGAAGTTTTCCAGGCAGTCGGCATAGACCTCCAGCATCTGCTCGGTCTCCTTAATGGCCTCCTCGGCGGTGGCGTGGAGAGTGTGGCCCTCCTGCCATAAAAACTCACGGCCCCGGAGGAAAGGCCTTGTGGTCTTCTCCCAGCGCAGTACGCTACACCACTGGTTGTAGAGGCAGGGCAGATCCCGCCAGGAGTGGACGATGTGGCTCCAATGGTCGCAGAAGAGCGTTTCGCTGGTGGGGCGGATGCAGAGCTTTTCCGAGAGCTCCTCCTCGCCGCCGTGGGTGACCCAGGCACACTCGGGGGCGAAGCCCTCAACGTGGTCCTTCTCCTTCTGCAAAAGGCTTTCCGGTATTAAAAGCGGCATGGAGACGTTGGTGTGACCCAGCTCTTTAAAGCGCCGGTCGAGATAGTTCATTATGTTTTCCCAGATGGCGTAGCCGTAGGGGCGCAGGATGAAAAGCCCCTTGACGCCGGAGTAGTCCACCAGCTCGGCTTTCGTGCATACGTCGGTGAACCACTGGGCGAAGTCCACCTCCATGTCGGTTATCTGATTTACCTGTTTATCTTTAGCCATTTTTCTTTCTCCCTTAACAAATATCGGCAAATAAATATTTTATATGGGCTTTGCCGGATTGTCAAGCGCCGGAGGCCTTAATTTCCGCAATCCGCGCTGAGCTGTTTAATATTCTTTGATATGACAAGTCCGGTATTTTTCAGTAAAATGAAACAGGCGTTGCCAAAGTGAAAAAAGGCGGTTTAAGCCACACCACACGAAAGGGGGTGCTGCCATGCCGATTACATTGACGTTCCACGTCCTGTTCTGGACGGTAACGATACGTGTGAAAAGCAGAAACCGCCACTCCTGACCAGTGACGGTTTCTTAGAAACAAGATAACCTAATCGGGCGGAGCCGCTTTTCGGCAACGCCTTTTTTCTATTATCATTATATCGATATTCAGGCGTATGTCAAGAGTTTAATCCTGCGCCGCCTTAATCTCCCGTATCCATTTTCCCGTGCAGAAGCGGATGAAGCACACTATGCCCTTCAAGGGGTATTCCACCCTTATGAGGAAGAACACCCACAGGGGGGACATGTGCCATAGAAAGGCCGCCAGGGCTCCCAAGGGGATGGACACAAGCCAGATAAGGCTGCTGTCGGCGATGAGCAGGAAGCGGGTGTCGCCGCCGCCTCTCAGTATTCCCTTTGAGGTGACGTAGGCCACGGTCTGCACCGGCATCATGCAGCAGATTATTACTATCATGCCGTGGGCTATCGTGCGGGTGTCGCCGCCGATGTTGTAAAGGGACAGATACGGGTTTTCCAGCAGCAGGAACAGGGGCACGGCGATAAGGCCCAGGATAAAGGCGATTATTACGTAGGTCGCACCCTCCCGCTTTGCTCTGGGGATGTCCCCCTCGCCGATGGTGTTGCCGACGGTTATGGCGGAGGCGCCGGACATGCCCATGTTCAGAACGGTCAGAATCTGCATGGCGGAGAGGACTATGGCGTTGGCAGCGGAGATCTCCTCTCCCAAGTGGCCTATTATCATGGTGGTTATGGTAAGGCTAAGCCCTAAGGAGGTGTCGCTTATAAGCACGGGTATGCTGTATTTTATATACTGCCCCCGGAGGGTTTTGCCCGACAGCGCCAGGTGCTTCGGGCGGAAGCCGAAGCCGCCGTCCTTGAAAATGAAATACCCGAAGACGAAGCAGAACTCAAAGAGACGGGCGATAATGGTGCCCACGGCGGCGCCCACCAGCTCCAGCCTCGGCGCGCCGAATTTTCCGTATATGAACACCCAGTTGAAGAACAGGTTCAGGAAAAAAGCGATGAGAGAGCCGATGAGAGGCACCCTCGTCTGGCCGATGCTGCGCAAAAGGTAGGTGGCGGTGGAGGAAAGACCGGCGAAAATGAAGGTTACGCCTATAAGCCGCACATAGGGAGCGCCCACGGAGAGGATGTTCCCGTCGGCGGTGAAGAGCCGCAGGACAAGGCCGGGGAATATGACGCAGACTGCGGTGAATACCGCGCAAAGCACCGCCGTCAGCCGCAGGGCCATGGCGGCCGCCACCTTCATGGGCTCAGTCTCCTTCCGGCCCCAGAACTGGGAGGACATCACGATGGCTCCCGAGCCCAGACCCATGCATATAAACTGAAAGAAGGAGTAAAACTGATTGCCGAAGGAGACGGCGGAGATCTGGGTCTCGCCGAAGCCGCCCACCATTATGTTGTCGAGAAAGTTTATGCCTATCGTTATAAGCTGCTGGAGCACCACCGGGAGCATGAGATGCAGAGTCTTGCGGTAAAAAGCCCGGTTTTTAAGCTCAAGCGTCATAAAATGACCTCTTTCTTAAGAAAAAAGTAACATAATGCATTATACATTATTGTCATTTCCGCGTCAATTCAAACAGGCCTTTAAGCTGGCGGAACCTATACGAACACGGTTTTGACGGGCCATTTTCCGCCAATACTGCGTCAGGCGCCTTGAAAATACGACAGTATTCCCTGCGGCGTCTTTCTTGTCTTGACAAAAAATGGCTCCGTCAAAACTGCGAGCACCTCACAGCGAGAGATTTTCGAGGGATTTTCGTCACGCGAAGCGATAGCTGGCTTGCGCCCGATGAGTGACAAGGGGCGAAAAGCACCGAAAAGAGCCGCTGTGAGGCGTGTTCGTATAGGTACCGCAAGCTTAAGGCGAGGGGAGTCGAACCCCTGTCGGTTTTTACGGGCTCGTTTCCGCCGATACGGCGTTGAGCTCCTTGACAATACGCCACCACCAAGCGAGACGGGGCAAAAAGCGCCGAACAGGGGCGCTCACGGGCGGCAGGGTTTCAACTCCCCTCGCCTTAACCTTTACAAAATGCCGATTTGTGATACAATATATCAATTAAGGCAAAAGAGGTCTAGATTCTATGCTCTCCCTTATCATCCCCGCCTACAATGAAGGCGCGGTAATCGAAAATACCGTCAGAGAAGCCCTCCGGGTGCTTCCCACGCTGGGGGAGGACTGGGAGCTTATAATAGTTGACGACGGAAGCTGTGACAACACGGCGGACACCGCCGAAAAAGCCGGGGCGGGACACCCTGTACGGGTGGTGCGGTACGAGAAAAACCGGGGCAAGGGGTACGCCGTGAGAACAGGCGTTATTGAGGCCCGGGGAGAGCTCCTTTTCTGCACGGACGCGGACCTGGCCTACGGCCTTGCGATCATAAAAAACGCAGCGCAGCTCTTACGAGAGACAGACGCGGATATTTTAGCCGGCAGCCGAAAAAAGGACAGGGAGGCGTACAGGAGCTATCCCTTCGTAAGAAAGCTCACCTCGGAGTGCTTTTCCCTGGCCTCCAGGGTGCTCACCGGAATGAGCTACGACACCCAGTGCGGCTTCAAGGGCTATAAAAGAGAGGCGGCGCGGGAGCTTTTTTCAAGGTGCCGGGAGGAACGTTTCGCCTTTGACTTCGAAATCATGCTGCTGGCGGAAAGGCTGTGCATGAAAATCGAAGAACTGCCGGTGAGGATAATAAACCACAAGGGCTCTAAGGTAAACGTTATAAGAGACGGCCTTAAAATGGCGCGGGACATTTTCCGCATAAAAAAACGGGTGGCGGGTACGGAGCTTGAAATACATCGGTAAAAACAAGAGATATTTAGCGCTCTTCGCCGTGGTTTTCGCCCTTGTAATGGCGCGGTACTGCTGCTACGGCTTTGAGTACTGGTATCAGCTGGACGACTATATCCAGTATCACAACTACACGTTCGGTACAGACAGCGTGTGGGTGGATGTCGTCGTCCGTTTGGGCCTTTTGGCGGCAAGACCCTTGGCGGGGCTTGCCGACGTATATGTCTGGTCCAGGTTTTTCCCGGTGATGCTCATTGGCACGGCTGTCGTATCACTTATGTTCTCCGCCGCCGTGTGTTTCCTTTTCTCCGTTTTCAGAAGACATTTCAATACCGGCGTGTTTTTCGCCGTGTTTTTCGCCCTGCTGCCTCTGGGGCTGGAGGGCACCTACTGGATGTCCGCCTCCACCAGGATAGTTACGGGGCTTTTCTTCGCCTCCATAGCCGTCTGGAGCTTTGACAAATTTCTGCACAAGGACGGGGCGGGCTTTGCCGTTTTATACGCGGTATGCCAGCTGATATCCTACGGCTTTTACGAGCAGATGATGCCCTTTTCCGCCGCGGCGGTCATCCTGCTTGCGGTAATAAGCCGGAAAAAGGCAAAATGGCGCGGCCTTGCGTGTCTCTGGAGCTTTGCCGCCGCCGTTTTGTATTTCCTCTTCGTTTCCACCCGGGGGGAAAGCCCCCTTTACGGGGCAAAGACCGGGTATATCCTGCCGAACAGCGCTTATTATTTCGATACGTTCCTGCCCGGGGCCCTGTCCCAGATGAAAAGCGCCTTTTTCGGCGGGGGCTTCAAAACCCTGACGAAGGCCGGCGTGAGGGGACTCGGTCTTTTAAGCTCCGACGGGCTGTGGATCTACGGCTTTGTGCTCCTGGTGCTGGCGATACTCCTTTTCTTCATGGCCGTGGGCTTCGGCAGAAGAGAAGTAAAAAAGCCGCTTACCGCCGTGATCGTGGGCCTGCTTCTGGCCCTTGCCCCGCTTTTCCCGTTTTTCATCGCGGAGAGTACCTGGTTTTCCTTCCGGTGCACCGTCTGCTCCCTCTGCGGCACGGCGCTCATAGCCGACACGGTCTTAAGGCTCATATTCTCCCGCGTGAGGAGCGGAATGCTTATTGTCGCCGTAATTACGACGCTTTTCGCCATGTGGTGCTGCATCTGCTCCATATCCGAGATACACGACTACAAGCTGACAACGGAAAAGGACGCCGTTGTCTCCGAGGCCATAGCAAGAAGACTTACGGCTGACAGGAACACCGGCGAGGAGCTGAAGATCGGCGTTCTCAATCTCAGTCCCACATATCTGGAGGAGCAGAACTGCTATTTCCACGAGCATATCCACGGCGTAACGGAGAGCGACTGGGCCCTGACGGGCGCTGTGCGGTACAGGCTGGAAATGACAGATTCCCCCACGGTGACCCCCATACCCGCCGGGGAGATGTACGCCGCCTGGAACAGAGACGCCATGCAGCTTGATACCTTCGACGTCCTGTACGTTTACGACGGGGACGAGACACTCAGCCCCGTTACGGCGGTAAAGCAGGCCGACGGCAGCTTTCTGGTGCTGGACAAAAACGGCAGCGTGGCCGCCACCGCCTGGGAGGAAAACGGCATAGGCTATCTGAGATTCATTTCTCCGATGGTTTTGAGCTCCGCCCCCTCGTAATAGTGGAGCAGTATCTCCCGGTAGTCCCAGCCCTCTTTCGCATAGACGTTGGCGCCGTACTGGCTCATGCCCACCCCGTGGCCCGAGCCCCGGCAGGTGAACACCACCGCGTCCCCCGTAAATTCCATGGTAAAGGCGGCGGAGCGCAGTCCGAAAAGAGAGCGTATTTCCGTCCCGGAGAGGGAGACGCCGCCTGCCGTAACAGACATCAGCCGCCCGGATTCGGAGTAAACCGCGTCGTCGGAAAAGGGGGAGGCTCCCTCTGAAAACACCGCCTCCGGATGAACGGCCTCGACGGCACTTTCAAAATCCGAAATCGGCACGGTGAGGCCGGAAAAGTATTCCGGCACGTCGTTTTCGGTCTCGGGGCTGAATACCGAGCGCAGATAGGGCAGATACCCTCCCCAGGTATTTTCGCTGGACTCCGTCATCCCCGGGGAGAAGGAGTGGAAGACAGCCAAAGCGGGCTGCCCGGAATATGTTATGCAAACGCCGTCGGTGGAAGCCACGGCGTTTTCCATTTTCGCCCTGTATTTCTCATAATCCTCTCCCCAGTTATTATGCATGTCGTCATCGGAGGCATAGGCCTTGCAGCAGCTTATGTCGTCGCAGACGTCGGCCTCCGGGTGGTTATCCGAGGGGCCGTAAAGCATTTTGTAAAGGGTGTAGGTCCTGGCCGCTGCCGCCTGGGCGCGCAGCGCCTCCGTCTCGAAGGAGGCGGGCATCTCCGCCGCCAGAACGCCCACAAGATAGTCGTGCATGTTCATGGTTTCCGTCTCTCCGCCAATGAGCGCCCGGACCGTGATGCCCGCGTCATCGGTCCCCGTCAGCTTTCCGGCGTAGGGCAGCTCCTCGCCGTCAGGCGGCGGCGGAAAAACACTTTCCGGCGGGCGCAGAAGGGGGGAAAGAAGAGAAAAAATGAATACCGCCAGGGACAGAAAAAGCGATGTAAGGACTATTTTTTTCATGGACGACTGCATCTCCTTTGTATTGACGCGGCAGGCTAAATGGTGTAAAATCAAAAACACGATAAACTATATTTTCAGCAGGTCGATATTATGCGAAAAACTTTATTGATATTACCCATAACCTTCTGCGCCGCAGGTATTGCGGGATTCTTTCTGAGACGGAGGGAGCTTGCAACTATTTTTAACGACAACGGCCTTGCCGTTCACTACGCCCCCGTCTCCACAGCCCTGATGATCCTCTCGATAGCGGTGGTGATAGCCGCCCTCGTTATAGGGATTTCGATGAAAAAGCTCTCCTGCCCCAACGGTCTGGACGCCGTTTTGCCGAAGAGCCAGGCGGGGACGATACCCTTTTATGTGGGCGCCGCCCTCACGATAGTCGGCGGGGCCATGAGCTATGCTATGGGGCCCCTTTTCACCTGGAGCGCCACCACGCTCATTTTCGCCCTTTTCGCCATAGCCTCCGGCGTGGCTTTCGTCTGGCTGCCCTTAAACGGCCGGAAAAAGGGCGGAGATTACGCCGTCGGCGTTTTCGCCGTAATCCCGGCTTTAATGTTCTGCCTTTGGCTGATAGCGGGCTTTCGCACCAAGGCCACGGAGCCGGAAATACTGGAATACTGCTATGAGGTGCTCGCCACGGCGGCCATGGCCTTCGCCGCCTACTGCGCTGCCGGTTACGCCTTTAAGATAAACAAGCCGGGAAGATGCGTTTTCTCCTCTCTCACCGCTCTGTATTTCGGCATCACCTCCCTGGGAAGCGACATGATCATGCCCTTAAAGCTCATCATGCTGGGGGCGGTCATCATCCATGCTGCAGTCATTGCTACACCCCTTACAAAAGAGAACGCCTCTGCCGGGGAGACGGCAGAGGACAAATAAAACTGAATAAGGTAAAATAAGGAGGTAAACAGCATGACGACACGGATACTCAGCCTGCTTCTTATCCTGTGCCTGCTCTTTGCGCTGGGCGGCGCGGCTCTGGCCGCCGACAGCGCGGAGGAGGCGGCCCGGGCCCTTTATGACCTGGGGCTTTTCAGGGGAGTGGGCGACAATGCCGACGGTACGCCGAACTTCGACCTGAACAGCACCCCAAACAGGGCTCAGGCCCTTGTCATGCTGGTGCGCCTTTTGGGCAAGGAGGCCGAGGCTCTGGCGGGCAAATGGGAGACGCCCTTTACCGATGTGCCCGAGTGGGCCGCCCCTTACGTGGGCTTCGCCTATAAAAACGGCCTCACAAACGGCACGGGCGACACAACCTTCAGCAGCGCAGACCCGGTAAACGCCACCCAGTACATAACCTTCGTTTTAAGGGCGCTGGGCTATGAGAGCGGCAAGGACTTTAAATGGAACGCCGCCTGGGAGCTCTCCGACGAGATAGGCCTTACTGACGGCGAGTACAGCGAAAATCACAACGATATAAACAGAGGCGACGTGGCCATAATCTCCAACGACGCCCTGGACAGCAAATACAAGGGCGAGGACAAAACTCTCCTTGAGACGCTGACCGAATCGGGGGCAGTAAAACCCCAGACCGGCAGTATAACCGAGACGGACAGAGGCCTCATAATCGAGGTCACAAGCCAGGAGGAGCTGACCGCAGCTCTCAATCAGAAAAGCCCGGTCAAGGAAATAAA
The DNA here is from genome assembly GCA_017539635.1 of Oscillospiraceae bacterium. Lineage (GTDB taxonomy): Bacteria > Bacillota > Clostridia > Oscillospirales > Oscillospiraceae > RGIG6969. The sequence goes on along the minus strand of JAFYCQ010000033.1, from coordinate 10,865 downwards.
GCTTGTAAAGGACTTTGCCGTAAACGCCGCATCCTACGTGGAGTTTGGCGCCGAAAAGCTGGAATATTACAGAAGCACCGAGCTGACGATCTCCAGGGGAGTCACCATTACCGTTGCCTCCGGAGGAGAGCTGGGCGTCGCCTGGTACACCTACGAGGGGGACGAGGAGAGCTGGGATATAAACGGTCCCAACGCAAAGCTGATAAACGACGGTACCGTCGTCATCGAAAAGGGAGGAAAGACCGACGGAGAATTTACCGTTAATAACGGCACGATAATCGTAAAGGACGGCGCTCAGGCCGTCTGCTGCATAGGGAACAACGGCACCGTGACCGTTGAGTCCGGCGGCTACTACCGTACCAGCCAGGGCGTCGCCGCCGTCAATCTCGGCACCATAACCATTGCAAAAGGCGCTGAAATGCGCAGCCGCTTCGGCAGCGAGATAGTAAACGATATAACCGGCAAGATAATTCTCGACGGCGATTTCTACTGCGGCTGCGTAAGATATAAGGCAGTAATACCGCCGGAAAAGGAGGGCGAGGAGCCGCAGGAGGTCATCCGTGAGGATATGTGGTTCTCCAATATGGGCTCTGTCTCCGGCAGCGGAAAGGCTTTTGTTTACGACTCTGCGGCGGAGGACGTGGCCCGGGGCAATCCCCCGTTCCTGGCCTCCGACTTAAACGCCATGAAGGGTCAGCTGGAAGGCTGGCTTACGGGCTCCGGCATAACGGTCGGTATCTACGAGGGAATACTGCCGCAGCGCTGAGCAGTAAGATTCAGATATATGACGCGGCGGCAATAAAGCCGCCGCGTCATTATGAGGTGTATGCTTTGAAAATCCTTATGCTGGGAAACAGCTTTACAAACGCAAACGACCTGCCGGGTACTCTTGCAAAACTGCTTGACGCTCATGTGGAGGCCCACGCCCGGGGCGGGGCGACGCTGGCGGAGCAGCTCAATCCGGAAACGGAACTGGGGGGCAAAACGGCGAGAGCCCTAAAGGAACAAAGCTGGGATTATATCGTCTTACAGGAGGACAGCACCGGTTCCTTCCGCCACAGAAAGGCCTTTATGAAAACTGTGGCGGGGCTGTGCGCTGCCGCCCGGGAAAACGGGGCGACGCCGGTTTTGTACGAGACCTGGCCCTTCAGAGAGGGCAGCGAAAAGCTCAAAAGCACGGGGCTTTCCTATGAGGAAATGCGGGAAAGGCTATTTGACGCCTACCGGGAGGCCGGGGAGGCAAACGGGGCCCCGGTGGCTTTCGTGGGGGAGAGCTTTTATAACGCCCCCAAGACCCTTGACCTCTACACCGAGGACGACCACCACCCCAGTGTCGAGGGCTCCCGGATAGCCGCCGAGACAATAGCCGAGACTATAAGGAGGAATGAGGCAAAATGAAAAAAGCGCTGCTGCCCCTTTTACTTATACTGGCCCTGCTGCTCTGCTCCTGCCAGGTGCTGGACGGAGACGGCATGGTGTTCTCCTCCTACCGTTCCGTTTCCCAGGAGGAGGCGGCGCGGCTCATGGCTTCGGAGAAAAACTATATCATCCTTGACGTCCGCAGACCGGACGAGTTCGACAGCGGACACATAAAGGGTGCGATCAACATTCCGAATGAGGAGATCGACGAGGAAACGGAGATACCCCAGCTCCCCGACAAGGATCAGCTTATCTTTGTCTATTGCCGGGCCGGCCACCGCTCAAAGGAGGCTTCCCAAAAGCTCTTCAACATGGGCTACACCGCCATCGTGGAGTTCGGCGGCATCGAGACCTGGGAGGGGGAGATCGAGACATCGCCCGCTGCCTCGCCGGAGCCCGGGCCGGAAGAGAATGAGGAGATCGAACTGACGATAACGACCCACAGTATCGTCACGGAGGCGCAGTTTACCGCCGCGGACGGCAGCGCCAGGCCTCTGGCCCGTGCTTCATATCCGGAGGTGACCGTTACCGCCGGGGGAACCGACGAGCTTGCAGCGGCCATTTCCGCCTTCAACGAGGATATGAGGAGCCGCGTATATACCATGATGGCCCAGGAGTATTTAGACGCCGACACCGAGGAGGATGACTCCTGGCGCTTTACCTCCGACTCCCAGGAGATAACGCTTTACCCCACCAGGGGAGACGGTAAGACGGTGAGCTTTTCGATAATGATCGACTCCTTCTTCAACGGGCCCCACCCCTTTGTGGACTACGAGGCCGTGACCTTCGACGCCCGGACGGGAAAAGTGCTCGACGTTGAAGACGTCCTCAGCGACCAGGGGGAAAAGGATCTGGAGAAGAACATTTTCGACAATCTCCAGGACGTGACGGACGGCTATGAGTACTCCGAAGCCGAGCAGAACGAGATAAAGACCAGGCTCCGGGACATGATTGAAAGCGGAAGCCTCTGCTGGAACCTTACGGAGAGGGGCATAGACTTCGATTTCGACGCCTACGACCTTATGTACTACGCCTTCGGCCCCATGTTCGCCACGCTTTCCTATGACGAATACGGCTATATTTTCGATCCCGAATACCTGCCGGATAAGAGCGGCACCCTGATTGACACCAGAGTGACGCAGGACGAGGCGGAGGACGAGGTGTTCACCGCCAACGACGTGGCGGATTACATTTCATTTTGATCAGTTGCAATTTATTCATCGGCGTTATATAATAAAGCCCGAAATCACCGTTTGACCGGTAATTTCGGGCTTTTGTTATTCAAATTGATTATAAAGGATGAAATACTATGAAGATAAGCGCCAGATTTTTGTGCCGCGCCGTGGTGGGGGAGGCCAGAGACGGAGAATATCAGCTCCCCGAGGGCACGGACGTTGCGGGCTTCATGGCCATAGCCGCCGAGGAAAACGGCACCTTCGTAAAGGACTACATGGGCTTTACCATTTTCGTATGCAACGGCGCGCCCGCAACGGGGAAAACTGTCCTTAAAGACGGGGACGAGCTTAAGGTGCTCATGCGCGTTTACGGCGGCTGAGAGAAAAACATGACGGATTATGACGTTATAGTTATAGGCGGGGGACTTTTAGGCTGCTTTGCAGCAAGAAATCTCACCCGCTACCGCCTTTCCTGCGCCCTTTTAGAGGAGCAGAGCGACATCTGCACCGGCATTTCCAGGACGAACACCGCCGTTATATACGGCAGCCAGGACAATATGCCCGGGACGCTGAAAGCCGACCTGTGCAAGAGGGCCAGCGACGGCTTTGACGGGCTGTGCGGCGATCTGGGGGTGGAGTTTCACCGCTGCGGCTCTCTCATGCTCTGCTTCGGGGACGGAGGCCTGAAAAAGCTGGAGAGGTGCCTTTCCCGGGGAAATGAAAACGGCGTAAAGGGCCTGCGGATAATCGAAAGGGACGAAATACTCGCTTTGGAGCCGAATATCAATCCCCTGGTTTAACGGGCGCTTTACGCGGAGAACACCGGCACCGTCGATCCCTGGCGTTTATGCGTAAAGGCGGCGGAAAACGCTACTGAAAACGGCGCTGTCTTTAAGATGAACACCGCCGTCAGGGAAATAATCCGGGAAAAGGGCTTTTTCAGGGTGCTATGCGAAAACGGAGACTTCACCGCCCGGTGCGTCGTAAACTGCGCGGGACTGAGCGCCGACAGACTCAATTTCACCCTGGGCGTGAACGATATAGGCATAGTCCCCACAAGGGCCGATTACATCGTCACGGACGACAGCCAGGGGAGATTAATAAGCCGCGTCATTTTCTACGAGACGGAGAACAAGGGAAAGGGGCTGACATTGGTCCCCACAACGGAGGGGAACCTGCTCATCGGCCCCTCGGAAAAACCGGTGGAGGGGACGCCTGACCCTGAGACCCGGAAAGAGGGGATAGACTTCGTCCGGGAGTGCGCGGCCCTCGTTTTGCCTGGGCTTGATCTGGGAAAAACGATCCGGGCCTTCGCCGGGCTGCGGCCAAACCCTTTTCGCAGGGAGAGGCTGCCCGACGGCTCCTGGGGCATAAGCGACGAGAGCATAAAGGACTTTGCCCTAATTATGATGCCGGAGGCCTGCCCCGGCTATATAAGCTTTGCCGGGATAAAGACACCGGGCATGACCTGCGCCGATATGCTGGGAGCCCTGGCGGCGAAAAGGTGCGCTGAATATCTTGACGCCGGGAAAAACCCGGACTTCGACCCGAAAAATCCCCCGGAGGATAAGGCGGGGGGAGAGATAGTCTGCCGCTGCAAGAAGGTCACGGAGGGGGAGATAGTAAGGGCGATCAAGACCTGTCCCGGAGCCGTGACCGTGGACGGAGTAAAGCGCAGGACCGGCGCGTGCCTCGGCGTCTGCCAGGGAGCCAGGTGCACCGACAGGATAGTCCAGATCATTTCCCGGGAGCTGGGCATCCCGACAGATGAAGTGTTAAAGGGAGAAAAGGGCTCATGGCTGACGCGGAAAAATACGACCTTATTATAATCGGGGCCGGGGCGGCGGGGCTCTCCGCCGCCATTCGTGCCGCAGAAGAAACAGACAGCATACTCGTTTTGGAGTACGAAAAGACCCCCGGCGGCGTTTTGGATCAGTGCATCCACCCCGGCTTTTTCGGGGAGGAGCTGCAGAAAACGGGGCCGGAGTACTCTTCTTATCTGTATGAAAAGGCAAAAGAAAAGGGCGTCCGATTCCGCTTCGGCGCCTTTGTGACCGGTATTGAGGGCGATACCGCCGCTTTTCTGACGGCGGCGGGGGAGGAGAGAGCTGCGGCCCGGGCCTTCATCCTCGCCTCCGGCTGCCGGGAGAAGCATTTCGGTGAGCTGGGCATCCTGGGCTCCCGCTCTGCCGGTATATACACCGGCGGCGAGGCGCAGAAGCTGCTGAATCTCCGGGGACTGGACATCGGGGACGATTTCGTAATAGTCGGCGGGGGAGACATCGGCATGATAATCGCCAGGAGGCTCAGGCTCCTGGGCAAAAACGTGGTCTGCATAGTTGAGGCGGCGCAGGAATGCGGCGCAATGCCGAAAAACCAGATGCTCTGCCAAAGAGAGCTGGGTATCCCGCTCATTACGGGCAGCATAGCGGCCTCCGTCCACGGCAGCCCCCGGATAAGCTCCGTCACCCTCAAAAATCTCCAAACGGGAGAAAAGCGGGAGGAAAGGTGCGGCGCTCTCATAATAGCCGCGGGCCTTGTCCCGGACGACGAGCTTGACACCGGAGAAAAAAACATCTTCGTCTGCGGCAACGCAAAGCATATATGCCCCAGCGTGGAGAAAGTGAGGCGTGATGCGGAACAAGCCGCCGCCGCCGCGGTATCCTATATAAAAACCGGCGTCCGGCCGGAGAGGAGCGATAATTACACCGCCCCACAAAGGGTGAAGCTCCGTGACGGCGAAAAGGCCTGCCCCCTGTGCCACAACGGGTGCGTGATGAAAAGTGAAAACGGCGCCGTCACGGGCGCCAAATGCCCCAGGGGCGAGGAGTTTTTCCGCAGGGATCAGGGGAAGAGATACTATTCCCTCGCCCTGCCTGTTGAGGGGGCGGAGGGAGCCCTGCCCGTGCGCACAGACAGACCGGCGACATTTGCCGCCGTGGCAGCGCTCTTTCAGGAGCTCAAAAACAAACCGGTGAAAGGGCCGGTAAGGGCCGGAGACGTGATATATTCCGGAGACGATTTCGCTCTTGTTGCCTGCAAGTCTTTTTAAACGAGAAAAGGTCTGCTTTCGCAGACCCTTTCCCGTGGAAAAAAGATGGTAACAAACGGAATACTCCGTGGTACCCGAATTAAATTGGAGGCTCTGTCCGATTATTTCTCCGGATAGAGATCCTCGATGACCTTCTCCATGCCGCCGTACCACTCAAGGACATCCTTGGGTATCATGGCGGTCTCCACATCATACTTGAGGACACGGAAGAAGTTGTCAGCCATCTGCTCGGTGTCAACAGTGACGCCGGCAAGAGGTCCGTCTTTCATGGGAGGCTTGCCCTCCAGCTTGGGAGTGATGTAGCAGTCCTTGCGGCGGAAGCCCTCGCGCAGATTGAAGGCGTGACGGATGGCGAAGAGCCTCTGGCCCATTCTGTGCCACTCTTCCTCGGTGTAGTTGAAGCCGGTGATGGCGTTCAGATACTTGAGGACTGCGCCCTGGGGCAGACCGAAGGCGGAGCCGCCGAAGAGGCAGAAGCCGGCGGAGTCCACGATCTCCTGATTTTCGGTAGCGGCGACGTCTTTTTCGCCGGTGTTGGAATAGTTGAACTTGACCTCGGGGGGCTCGTTGCCGTAGGTGCCGCCGAAGCCGCCCTTGGTGTGGCGTCCCGGGGTGGGATCGTACTTATAGGTACGGGTGAGCTGAGTGGAGAAGCGGGAGTCGTGCTGGGGAGGCTCGATGCCGCCGGCAGTTACCAGGCAGTCTTCACCCTTCTTATAATACTCGGCGGAGTACTTGGAGCCGTTCTGTAAAACAGCGCCGATGCCCTCGCCCGCGCACATCTTTTCCATGACCTGGAGGATGGCGTCTCCGTTGCCCCAGGCAAGGTCGATGCCGTCTATCTCGTCCTTGGTGAACTCGCCCTTGTTGTAGGCGTCCATGAGCCAGGCGATGGTGGCGCCGGCGGAAATGGTGTCAAAGCCGTACTCGTTGCAGAGGAAGTTGCACTGATTAATTACCAGCGGATCCTTGTTCATCATCATGGGGCCGAAGGCGCCGACGGTCTCATACTCGGGGCGGCCGGTCTCCTCCATGGGATACTTGCCCTCGAGGATCTTGTAAATGGAGCCGCAGCCTAAGGGGCAGGCGTTGCAGGCGTACTTCTTCTGACGCCACTTGGGGTCAAGGGCCTGGGGAGCCAGGGCCTTTATCTCCTCGTCGGTCAGATCCTTGCAGGTGCCGTCCCAGTTGTGGACGCTGGTGTCGCCGGAATAGACCTGGGACTCATAGGTGCTGGCGGTGCCGTAATTGTAAAACAGATCGAAAATGGGAGCCACGGGGCCCTTCTGCCACTCAACGGCCTCCTTGCTGACCTCCAGCATCTTGGCGCGGTCGAAGACCTGAATGGGGGTCTTGCCTCTCACCACGAGGGCCTTCAGCTTCTTGGAGCCCATAACGGCGCCCGTGCCGCCGCGGCCGGCAGCTCTGTGGGTGTCGTTCATAATGGCGGCCATGTGGCTCATGCGCTCGCCGGCGGGGCCGATCATGGCGATGCCCACCTTGTCGTCGCCCAGTTCGGCGCGGATGGCGTTTTCGGTGTCGATAACGGTCTTGCCCCAGATGGCGGAGGCATCGCGGAACTCCACGGCGCCGTTGTCTATAAAGACGTAAACGGGCTTTTCGGAGATGCCGGAGAAGAACACGGCGTCATAGCCGGCCTTTTTCAGCTGGGGGCCGAAGTTGCCGCCGGAGTTGGCGTCGTTCCAGCCGTCTGTTACGGGGCTCTTGGAGACGACGGTGTAGCGTCCGCCGAAGAGTGCGGCGCTGCCGTTTGTCGGTCCGGTGCAGAAGCCCAGCATGCTCTCGGGAGCGAAAACGGGAGTGTGGGCGGGCATTCTTTCAAACAGGACCTTTGCGCCCAGGCCGTGTCCGCCGAGGAAGTTGCGGGCGTCCTGCTCGGACAGCTCCTCCACGTTGTAGGTCTTGTTCGTCAGGTCGATGAAAAGCATTTTTCCGGCAAAGCCGTACATATTGAATCATTCCTTTTCAAATAGTTTTCAATTATTTGCGTCATTCAGTGTCTTGAATTTACCATAACGGATGAATTGTGGCAATACGTCACTTATAGATAATATGCATAAGGCAGGGGTTCAACTCCCCTCGCCTTAAGGGGAAAAATAAATGGAACTTACACAGTTAAAGTATTTCGCCGAGGCGGCGAAGACGGAGAACCTCTCAAAGGCGGCGCAGAATCTGCACATCTCCCAGCCCTCACTCACCAAGGCCATTCGGAAGCTGGAGGAGGAGCTCAATACTCCCCTTTTCGACCGATTGGGCCGGCGCGTGGTCCTTAATTCCGAGGGAAAGGCCTTTTTCGCCCGCATCCGCCCCATACTAACGGAGGTGGAGACGGTGAGCGAGAGCTTCCGCGAGCTCTCCCGCAGACGCGAGCGGATAGTCGTGGGCATATGGGGCAGCAGCAATCTGCTCACCGGCTGCGTCCGGGAATTTATGGAGCAGAACCCCGACGTGGCGGTGGAGATAAAAAGCGGGATAGAGAACACCAGGATAGATATAAGCGACTTTGACGCGCTGCTCTATTCCGGCAATGACGAGAGCTATAAGAAATATCGGGGCTTCCGGGTGGCAAAGGAGCGGTATGTGCTGGCCGTCCACAGAAGCAGCGACATGGGGGACGCGGCCTTTGCCGAGGCATCTGACATGGAAAAGCTGAGATTCATCAGGCTGGAGCCGGCTAAGGAGCTGGATGCCCTCTGCCGCAGGGCAGGGGTAGTACTGCACACCGCCGCCCTGGTTGACAGCCTCATAATGCAGAAGGAGTTTGTTTCCGCCGGGATAGGGGAGTGCGTGCTGCCGGAGAGCGAGAGCGGCATTTTCGCCGACGACCCGAATATCCACCTCGCCCATATCTGGGAAGACGACTTCTGCCGGGACATGAACGTATGTTTTAAAAGAGAAAAGCTCCTCTCTTCAGGCGGGCTGAGGTTCAGGAGCTTCGTGCTTGATTATTTCGGGATACGGGAATGACTGTTCATTCCCGTTTTCTCCCCGGCAGGGGGATCTGTACAAGGATGATGGCCAGGAACATAACGGCGCAGCCCATAAGCTCCCGGCCTGTCATGTGTTCCCGGAGCAGAAGCGCCCCGGCAATAACGGCGAATACCGACTCCATGCTCATGAGCAGCGACGCTATGGTGGGGTCGGTAAATTTTTGCGCGACTATCTGGAGAGTGTAGCCCACGCCGCCGGAAATTATGCCGCAGTATAAAATGGGTATTAGGGCGGAATGCAGCTTCGCCCAGGTGGGCTCCTCGGTATAGGCGGCCACGGCGCCGGAAATCACGGTGGCCGTCAGAAACTGTATGGCCGACATGCGGATTGGGTCGCCCTTTTTTACGAAGTGGTCGCAGCACAGGATGTGAAAGCTGAAAAACAGGGCGCACAGGCAGACGAGGGTGTCCCCGTGGGTGAGGGTGAAGGTCTCCGTCACGCACAAGAGGTACATACCGGCGACTCCCAGCAAAACCGCCAGCCAGACCAGCCAGGTGTTTTTCCGTTTTAAGAATACAAAGCCGATTATGGGCACCAGCAGCATATACATGGCGGTAATAAAGCCTGCCTTGCCGGCTGATGTGTAAACCAGCCCCATCTGCTGAAAAATGCTGGCGACGGACAGGAAAATGCCGCAGAAGACACCGCCTGAAACCGTGTTTTTATTGCAGCTTTTCCGTTCCTCGGGGGATCGGGCGTCGGGGGACTTCTTCTCTTTCCGACGCAAAAGCAGGGAGACGAGACCCACGGCCACAGCCGCCAAAAGCATGCGGGCGGCGTTGAAGGTTATGGGCTCTATCGTCTCCATGCCCACCCGCTGGGCGACGAAGGCCGTTCCCCAGATGAGGGCGGTGAACAGTAAAAGCCCGCTGCCCAATAGCTTCTTGTTCTTCATGCGCTGTCTCCCGTGTCGTTGAAAAAACTACGGATGATTATACATTTGTTTATGCAAGAGGTCAAGAGCTTTGAGACTCCCACCCTTGGGGGAGCTAATGAATACTGAAAACTGAAAAAATAAAAATTAATAATTGAGGTGTCGCCGGAGGCGACGATTTTAATTTATTCCGCCTTTAGCGGAATACAACAATTCTTCATTCTCAAGTCTTCAGTCTTAAGTATTTCGCCGCCTGTCGAGATTTCTCAACAGGCGGCGAAGCTTTACTTTTTATGTCCCGGGCAGCCGCCGCAATTTGCGCAGTTGCCGCAGCAGGTGACCTTGTGCTTTCCGAAGAGATTTCGCAGGCAGATAAGAACTATTGCCAGGATGACGAGTCCGGCTATGATGGACGGCCAGTAGGCAATGAGCCAGGGAATCATGCCAGCGCCTTCTCTCTTACGGCGAGGCGGGTGTCGTCATAGGGGTTCTTCCTGACAACGAGGTAGATGAGGAGCGCCAGGACGATTATAGCTATGACGGACCACACGCTGAAGGCCACGCCCAAGAACAATCCGACGATATTGTAGGCTATGAGGGCTATGGCGTAGGCCCAGACGCACATGTAGAGGATGGCGGCCCAGGTCCACTTTGCGTTGTTCATCTCTCTCTTGATAGCTCCCATGGCGGCGAAGCAGGGGGCGCACAGGAGGTTGAAGAGCATGAAGCTGTAAGCGGTGATGCCGGCGCCGAAGGCCATGGCGATCTCCTGCGTCAGGTTTCCGGGGAACAGGACGCCCATGGTGCTGACGACCTCTTCCTTGGCGATGAGGCCGGTGATGGTGGCGACGGTTGCCTTCCAGCCCAGCTCGCCGGAGCCGAAGCCCAGAGGCACGAAGATGAAGGAGATGGCGTGACCTATGGCGGCCAGAATGGAGTCGTTGTTGTCATCGACCATGCCGAATACGCCGTCAACTACTCCGAAGCCCTGGAGGAACCAGAGGACTATGGAGCTGAGAAGTATGACGCTTCCCGCTCTCTTTATGAAGGACCAGCCCCGTTCCCAGGTGGCCCGCAGTACGTTCCTTGCGCTGGGCACATGGTAGGAGGGCAGCTCCATGACGAAGGGGGCCGGGTCGCCGGAGAAGGCCTTGAACTTCTTGAGCATTATGCCGGAGACGATTATGGAGGCAATGCCGATGAAGTAGGCAGATACGGCCACGATGGCGGACCCTCCGAAGAGAGCCCCGGCGAAGAGGGCTATTATGGGGAGCTTGGCTCCGCAGGGCATGAAGGTGGTGGTCATAAGTGTGAGCTTCCTGTCCCTGTCCTG
>JAFYCQ010000032.1 GCA_017539635.1 Oscillospiraceae bacterium | reverse complement strand
GCGGCGACGGCCACAAGTTCACCAAGGTGGAGATAGTCTTCAAGGAAGAAAAGCTCTACGCTCTTAAAGACGCCATGTCGAAGCTCGGCATAACGGGCATGACCGTCTCCCACGTCATGGGCTACGGCATGCAGAAGGGGCACACGGAATTTTACCGCGGCGTTGCCGTGGAGACGGACCTTCGCCCCAAGGTTCAGGTGGACATCGTCGTTTCCGCGATCCCCGTGCGGGACGTTATTGAAACAGCCAAAAGAGTGCTCTATACCGGGCACATAGGCGACGGCAAGATATTCGTCTATGACGTGGAGAACGTCATCAAGGTACGCACCGGCGAGGAGGGTTACGACGCTTTGCAGGATGTTGAATAAGATTCCTCCTATACTTTCGGGTATTTATTGGCAATATGGCGCGCCTGCCCCCTGGGTGCGCCATATTGCCGTGCGTCGGTATATTTTTATCGGAGGTTTTGACCATGTGCGGAATAGTAGGCTACACCGGGGCGCTGGAGGCCGCGCCCATACTGCTTGACGGCCTTAAAAAGTTAGAGTACCGGGGCTATGACTCCGCCGGGATCGCCGTTTTGGGCAAAGACGGAATCGAAGTCAGCAAGGTCTCCGGCAGGATCGAAAACCTGGTGGAAAAAACGGAGGGCGGCAGGTTATTGCCGGGAAACGCCGGCATCGGCCACACCCGATGGGCCACCCACGGGGCGCCCACGGACGTAAACGCCCACCCCCACGTTTCCAACGACGGCAGGTTCGCCGTTGTCCACAACGGCATTATAGAAAATTACATAGACCTTAGGGACGAGCTCATAAAAAACGGCTACGCTTCTATAAGCGAGACAGACACGGAGGTCATAGTCCACCTTATCGAAATGTACTACGCCGGGGATATAAAAAGGGCGGTCATCAAGGCCTCCTCCCGGCTCTCCGGCTCCTACGCCTTAGGCGTCGTCTGCACCGACGCTCCCCACAGCGTTTTTGTTGCCAGAGAGCGCAGCCCGCTGATTTTGGGCGTGGGCCTGGGGGAAAACTACTTTGCCTCCGACGTCACCGCCCTTGTCTCCCACACGAGAAACGCCATATACCTTGATGACGACGAGTTTGCAGAGCTGACCCCTGACTCCATTACCGTCTTCAACTGCGCAGGCCAGCCCGTAGAAAAGTCCGTCTCCCGCATAGCCTGGGACATCCAGGCGGCGGAAAAGGGCGGCTACGAGCACTTCATGCTGAAAGAAATAGTCGAGCAGCCCCGGGCCGTAAAGGCCGCCATAGCACCCCGGATAAAGGACGGAGAAGTCGTTCTTGAGGGGGCGGAAATGTCGAAGGAATACCTCTCCGGCATAAGCAAAATCGTCATCACCGCCTGCGGCTCGGCATACTACGCCGGGTGCGCTGGGAGATTTGCCATAGAAAAGCTCTGCCGCGTGCCGGTAAAGACCGATCTGGCAAGCGAACTCAGATACGACGATCCCCTGATAGACGAAAAAACGCTTTTGATCGTCCTGTCACAGTCCGGGGAAACGGCGGACACCATAGCGGCTTTAAGGGAAGGGCAGAAGCGGGGCGCAAAGACCCTGGCCATCGTGAACGTCGTCGGCAGCACCATAGCCAAGGCCGCCGACTACACCCTTTACACCTACGCCGGGCCGGAAATCGCCGTCGCCACCACAAAGGGCTACACCACCCAGCTGGCCGTTCTGTACCTTTTCGCCCTGTACGCCGCAAAGAAAATGGGGCGGATAGACAAGGAGCGGTACGATTCTCTCCTTTCCTCCCTCCAGGCCATGCCCAGGAGGATACAGGAGGCCGTGGACATGAATCCCAACATCCCCGCCCTGGCGAAAAAGTACCACAAGAGCCGCTCCGTTTTCTTCATGGGCAGAAATACGGACTACTCCGTGGCCCTGGAAGGGGCGCTTAAAATGAAGGAGATCTCCTATCTCCACGCCGAGGCCTACGCCGCCGGGGAATTGAAGCACGGCACCATCGCCCTCATCGAGGACAAGCAGCCCGTCGTGGCCCTCTGCTGCAACGACAGGATAACGGAAAAGACCATGAGCAACATCGTTGAGGTAAAGGCCCGGGGTGCGGAGGTGCTGGCCCTGACTTACAGGGAGAACAAGAAAATGGTCGCCCTGGCGGACGACACCATGTTCATTCCTCTTGTGGAGACTCTTTTGTCCGCTATCGTTGAGATCGTGCCTTTGCAGCTTCTGGCCTATTACGTGGCAAAGGAAAACGGATGCGACATAGATAAACCCAAAAACCTGGCGAAGTCAGTTACCGTGGAATAACAGCTTTGATTGGGGGTTTTTCCGTGACAAAATACGTATTCGTGACCGGCGGCGTGGTTTCCGGTCTGGGAAAGGGCATAACAGCCGCGTCCTTAGGCCGGCTGCTCAAAAGCCGGGGACTTAAAATCGCCGCCCAGAAGCTGGACCCCTACCTAAACGTGGACCCCGGCACCATGAGCCCTTATCAG
>JAFYCQ010000031.1 GCA_017539635.1 Oscillospiraceae bacterium | reverse complement strand
TCTGGCTCTCTCGGTGATGTCCTTTCCGGTAATATCCTCGCCGTCCAGCAGGATCCTGCCTGAGGTTGGATTGACAAGGCCCATGATTATCTTAGCCAGCGTGGTTTTGCCGCCGCCGTTGGGTCCCGTAAAAACTATAAGGCTGCCGTCGGGGATAGTGAGGCTGATGTGGTTTATAATGTCCAGATCGTCGCCGTTTTCCCGAACGGAGTAACAAATATCTTTAAGCTCCAGCATAAAAAACTGAACCTCCTAATACAGCGTGTTAGATGATTTTATCATGTTTGTTGTCGAAATACAATACAAAAATCATATTTCACCCACAAGCAGAAGGGTTTTTCCGTCCGCTGTCTCTACTGCGTACCCCCGGCAGTTGGGAAGCCGCCAGTCGTAATAGCTGCGGGCAGGCGTACAAAGCCTGCTCATGACCGCCATGATCGTGCCCCCGTGGGCCACAAAGGCAGCGGTCTTTTCGCCTCTTTCCCTTTCCCTTTCAAGGCAGGAAACAAAGGCCCTGCAGGTCCTCCCGGTAAAGGCCTCCATATCCTCGCCGCCCGGCGGGGCGTCCTTGCAGAAGCCCTCCACCCAGGCTCTGTAAGCCGGGTCGTTTTCCATTTCGTCGGCATTCCTGCCCTCAAAAACGCCGAAATCCATTTCCCGCAGTCCCTCCACGGGTATTATTTCCGCTCGCGGGAACATTATTTCCGCCGTCTCCACAGCCCTTTTCATGGGGCTTGAATAGACCCTGCACAGCGCCGGCAAGCCCACAACCTGCGCGGCATTCTTTCTGCCGGCGTCGCTTAAGGGCTCGTCCGTTCTGCCGCCGATGTATCTCCGCTCCAGGTTTCCCGGAGTCTCGGCATGTCTTATGAAATATACAGTCATTTTCACTTTATTACCGTGGGTATGCCGGCGATCACCCGGACTACCCTGTCGGCGTTTTTTGCCAACAGGACGCAAAGCCTGCCTATGGCCTCCCGGGCCTGCCTGTCCCGCTTTTCCAGCGGGATGACGCCGCACCCCACCTCGTCGCAGACGACGAGCTCCTTTTTTAACAGCAGGGGCAAAAGCGCCTCCGCCCCCTCCGGGTCCTCCGCCGCTGTGTCCTGCAGCCCGTAAAGCACGGGGCAGTCATCCCCCGGGTCGCGGGAGATCTGCTCCTCTGAGTATCCCAGACTTTTGACGTAATCAAGTTTTCCCGCGGATCGTCCGCCGATTATAAGCGTCATTTCGATACCTCCGTCACGCCGGAACGTGATACAAAACCGTCACGGCGAGAAGCATAATGAGCTCCGACACCTGCAAAAACCAGCCGGAGAGATCGCCGCTCATGCCGCCGAACTGCTTCTCCGCCAAGATTTTAAGCCAGAAAAAGCAGACAAGGCAGCAGGCCGCCGCCAATACCCCGTAAAGGCGGAAAAACACTATCATCACGGCGGCGGTTATAACGGCCTCGAACAGCAGGACCGCTGCCGCCCGCTTTTTCTCGGCGCTCTCCCTGAATGTGCCGAGAAGCCCCTTTCCGCTCCCGGGAAAAACGAGAGCAGCAAGGCCGCTGGCTTCCCGCGAAAGCATGTGGGCAAGCCCCAAAAGGATTGCGGCGCCTAAGCTCCTGGGGGCGCTTGCGGCGCAGGCGAAATACAAAACAAAATAGCAGCAGAGAGATATGACCGCGAAGGCCCCGGCGTGGGAATCCTTCAGGATCTCCCGTTTTTTTTCAGCCGGCGCGTGGCTCGCCAGGGCGTCGGAGGTGTCGCAGAAGCCGTCCAAGTGAAAGCCCCCGGTGACTGCAACGGGAATAAGCGTCAGCCCCGCCCCGTATAGGATCGCCCCAAAGCCCAGGGCCCCGGCGATATAATACCAGGCGATGATCAGTCCCCCGATGACAGCTCCGACAAGCGGGAAGGCGCAGAGCATATACCTCATGCTCCCCTCGTCCCACCTTATTTTCGGCATGGGCACCCGGGAAAAAACGGCGAAGGCCGCGCCTATCGTCCGAAAAAAGTTCATCTGCTACCTCCGAAGAAATATCGGTATGCCGCACACCAGTTCAATGACCTGGTCGGCCAGGGCCGCGGCGGCTCTGTTGATGATACCCAAATTGTCAATATACTCCGGGGTCCTGTCACCGTAGGTGTCGTACCCGGACCCCACCTCGTTGGTGACGACTATGAGGGTGTCGGTCTGTTTTTTAAGGGTCTCTATCCCCCGCAGGACGGCCCCTACGGCGTCCCGGCCTGCTCCCTTTTCGCTGAACATCTCGTTGGCCGTAAGGTTGCAGAGACACTCCAAAAGGGCCAGGCCCTTTTCCGGCAGCACAAGGTGCTCCAGATCCGTATATCTCTCTATCGTCTCAAAGCCCCGGGTGCTTCTCATTTCCCGGTGGCGGGCTATTTTTTTAAGGCTCTCTTCGCCGAAGGGCTCCATGGCGGCGATGTAGTACTTCCTGCCCTCATAGCCCTCCGTGAGTCTTTCGGCATAGGCGCTCTTGCCGCAGGCGGCGCCTCCGGTGAGCAGTATCAGCATACAGAGCCCCCCTGAGGCGTGTAGGCCTTGATTCCTATGTTTGAAAAGGTTGACATGCCGCCGTATTCTGCCAGCGCCATATCCAGAAACGGCAGGGCGCAG
>JAFYCQ010000030.1 GCA_017539635.1 Oscillospiraceae bacterium | reverse complement strand
GCCGATGGTGTAGGTTCTGAGTATCTCGCCGTTACCGAGAGCAGCAAGGAACTCGGGGTTTCTGGAGAGGATGGTATCGTCGATCGCCTTCCAGCCGCCGGCAATGCGGGTGCCGACGAAGATAAGGCAGATGATACCGAATATGTACATGAGTATTGCGTTTACCAGGTTGACGATCATGACCTCTTCCTGTCCGGCAAGGAGGACGTACAGGATACCGAGGATAGCGCCTATGATGCAGGAGGTAGTCATGGACAGGCCGGTCATGTTCATGATGACGACGCCCATGGACTGAGTCTCAACGCACATAACGAGCCAGGCATAACCGACGACCAGACCGGCAAGGATGGGGGAGAAGGCCGGGTGGAACATTCTTGCGAACAGGTCATTAACGGTGTTGACGCCGGCACGTCTATACCAGATACCGGTAAGGCGCATGGCAAAGATGAAGAAGCAGCCGGTGCCGAGGCAGTAGAAAATGGTGGCGCAGCCGTCTGCCCAGGTCTGTACGGGGACGCCGTTTATGTGTCCGCCGCCGAGAACGCCGAGAGCCATGGAAGCCGCAACGGCCATCCAGCCGGTACGTCTTCCTCCGGAGAGGAAGTCTTCCATCTGGTCTCCTCTTTTCTTACGTCTTGCGAGAACGAAGATGGTGCAGAGAATGATGATGACGAAGTTGTACGCAAGACCGCCAACAGTTACTAATGTATTCATTAACAAACATACCTTCTTTCTCTGTGTTGAAATGATATAAAATACAGAACGCCCGAATTTGCAGTGGAAAGGTATTTGCCGCGCGTGGCTTTAGCCGCTTTCCGCGGGGAAGGTTTCTGCCGCGACAGACGCCGCGCCTTATCTGCCGAGGCGTTTTGGTTTAATCTTTTTTCCTAAGCTTTTGTTACTCCGGACCCCCGGGGTCATAGATGAATTAAAGCATAGGCACTTTTTCTCCCCTCTTTTTAATGGCCTTGTATAAAAATCTACAACACGCCGCTCTGGCGGTCGGTTTTTCCGCCCCGCCGCATGAGCTTTTCCCCGGGGCATAGTATATGCCGCCGCAGAAAGGATGCGGTCCGGAACGCAAAAGCTTTCGCCGCCGGCTTCGCCGGGATTTTCAGGAACAAGGGCTCAGGTAAGGCGTTCTATGTATTTCCGAATTGAAAAGGTGCACAGGCTGTGTTTAAAATTGCCAACAGAACGGGAACAAGCTTATGGATTTTATACTATATGCACAAGTTTACCGCCAAAAGCTGTTCTGTTATTGTATTTTTTGGAAGTAGTTCTCTTAAAAACAATTCCGGTCGATTACGTCAGAGAACGGGGCGTAAACATGAAATGTTAATAATTTATGAATTAACATAATTCTAACCTTATTTGCGGGATTTGTCAATACGGGACTGCAATTTTACACGCTGATGTGACAATATTTGTTAGATTGACGAAACGCCCTTGACGGTGTGGCCTTAATATCGTATTATATAAATAAAGGTATGAGAACTAAAATGCATGATTATTTGCAAAAAACGGCAGTATTGCCTTCCGACTGTTCAGAAATGCAGGGAAAAGAGTTGAAATTCAATGGAAATTGTTCTATAATCCAAACAACTTGTCATATTATCAGCCTTTTTTAAACAGACCGGCTTTCTCACGGACGGCGGGCAGAGACCGCCGGACGTTGAATTATTTTTGGGAGCCGCATTTCACAGGCGGAGGGAAACCAATGAAAATCAGTGAAGTTGCTGAGATACTTAACGCCGAGACCCTGAGCGGAGAGGAGCTTATGGACAGAGAGGTAAACTCCGCCTGCGGAGCCGACCTCATGAGCGACGTGCTGGCCTTTGTCACGGACCAGCCGGTGCTCCTTACCGGACTTGTTAATCCCCAGGTCATAAGAACGGCGTTTCTCATGGATATCAAATGCATAACCTTCGTCAGGGGCAAAAAGCCGGACGGGGAAATGACCGCTCTGGCGAAAAAGAACGGCGTGGTGCTGCTCTCTACCCAGTTCACCATGTATAAAGCCTGCGGTCTGCTGTATTCGAAAGGTCTTGAATGATCAGATGAGCGCTGCGATACATTTATCGTATAAAGTTGACGGCAGTGATTTCACCGGCGCCGGAACGGCGTCGGCGGCCATAAAGCGCATACTTCGGGAGATCGGAGTGGATATGGATACCATACGCCGCTGTGCTATATGTATGTATGAGGGCGAGATCAACATGGTGATCCACGCCAACGGCGGCACCGCCGATGTTTACATAGACACCGAGGGCGTCAAAATGGTGCTGAAGGACAACGGCCCCGGCATAGCGGATGTCGAGCAGGCCATGCAGGAGGGGTTCTCCACCGCCAAGGAGGGCGTGAGGGACTTGGGCTTCGGCGCCGGCATGGGACTGCCGAACATGAAGAAATATTCAGATGAAATGCTTATAGATACGGAAGTAGGCAAAGGAACAAAAGTCACACTTATCGTCAGATTTCCGAAAGGCGGAGGTGATGGAGCTTGAAGCATTCGGTAACTCTTGACAAGGAGCGGTGCAGAGGGTGTACTACCTGCGTAAAGCACTGTCCCACCGAGGCGATCCGGGTGCGGCGCGGCAGAGCGCATATAATCGAGGAACGGTGCATAGACTGCGGCGAATGCATCCGCGTATGCCCCAACAAAATGAAGAAGGCCGTCTGCGACCCCTTTGATATCATAAACAACTACAAATACAAGGTCGCCCTGCCTGACCAGTCCCTTTACGGACAGTTCAGGAACACCGGCGACTTGAATCTCATCCTGGCGGGCCTTCTGGAAATGGGATTCGACATGGTGGCGGAGGTGGCTGAGGCCGCCGAATATATCTCCATGGCCGTCAGGGAGCTTTTGGAGAAGAACGACGATCTGCCGAGACCTCTGATATCCTCGGCATGCCCCGCGGTAGTGCGGCTTATATGCATGAGATTTCCCAAGCTCATGCCGCATCTCGTGCCACTCATAGCGCCCTTTGAGGCTGCGGCTATAAAAAGCCGCAAGCTGGCCTCGGAGGCCTCAGGGCTGCCGCCGGAGGAGATAGGGATATTCCTCATCTCTCCCTGTGCTGCCAAGGCCACGGCCACGAGATACCCCATGTCCCTTGAAAACAAGGTGGTGGACGGCGTCCTGTCCATGACGGACGTTTATAAGGAGCTGCTCTCCGCCATGAAGAACGTAAAGGACCCGCCGCCTAAGCTTGCCCGTTCCGGGCCCATCGGCGTGGGCTGGGCGAGAGCGGGAGGGGAGATGTACGCCCTCCCGGATAAAAAATGCATCGCGGTGGACGGGATAGAGAATATCATACGCATACTGGAGGACCTGGAGGACGGCATGCTGCCCCCCGTGGACTTCCTTGAGCTGGACGCCTGCAACCAGGGCTGCGTCGGCGGCGTGCTGACGGCGGAAAACCCCTATGTGGCGCGGGCCAAGATAGCGATGCTCACAAAGCAGATACCCGAATCCGAAAACAAAGCGATGTCGCCGGAAAAATTCGCCATGCAGATGGAGCTGGTGCACGCCCCGGCCTGGAAGCTGGACGACGATTTTCTGGAGGCGCTGAAAAAGGCCGCCCGGATAGAGGAGCTGCGGAAGCAGCTTCCCGGGCTCAACTGCGGCTCCTGCGGGGCGCCCTCCTGCAGGGCCCTGGCGGAGGACATCGTTCTGGGCATCGGCAATGAAAACGACTGCATATTCCGCCTCAGGGAGAAGATGCAGAACATAGCCGGCTCCGAGAAGGCGGACGACTATCTGCCGCCGCCCTTCAGACGGGGAAAGAAGAGGGAGGTCCACGACGATGAAAGTCAGTGAAGTCAGCGACGCCCTCGGATTAAAGCAGCTGAACGCCCCCGACGAGGACAGGGAGGTCACGGGAGGATATTCCGGCGATCTTCTGAGCTGGGTCATCGGCAGGGCCGCTCCGGGCGACGCCTGGATGACCATAATGTCCAACGTAAATGTGGCCGCCGTGGGACTTCTGGCGGATGTTTCCATGATAATCCTGGCTGAGGGCGTGGAGCCGGACGAGCCCCTGCTCCAGAAGGCGGCATTGAACGGCATCGGCCTGTACTCGTCCCCCATGGGAGCCTATGAGCTCTCCTGGAGGCTGAAGGGCCTGCTGGAAAAATGATTTTAAGCTACGATTTTCACCTCCATTCCTGTCTGTCTCCCTGCGGCGACGACGACGCCTACCCCACCATAATGGCGGGAATGGCAAAGGCGGCGGGCGCCGATGCCTCGGCCCTGACCGACCACAACGCCTCCCGCAACTGCAGGGCTTTCCTCGCCGCATGCGAGGCCTATGAGCTCATCGGGCTCACGGGAATGGAAATGACCACCTCCGAGGAAGTACACGTGCTTTGCCTGCTGCCATCTCTTGAGGCGGCGGCGGAGCTTGAAAAGTACGTCCGGGAACGGCAGATGGATATAAGAAACAAGCCGGATATTTTCGGGTGGCAGTTCGTAACTGACGAAAACGACGTTGTCATTTCCGAAGAAAAACGGCTGCTCATAACAGCGGCGAGCATCAGCGTCAGCGCTACGCCGGACCTGCTGGCCTCTTTAGGCGGCATCGCCATACCGGCCCATATAGACCGCAGCTCCTTTTCGCTGCTGTCGAATTTAGGCGCCTTCGACAGAGACATGGGCTTTCCCACGGTGGAGCTTTCCACCGCGGCGGACCCGAAGGCTCTGGTCAAGGCATACCCGGCGCTTTCCGGAGTGCCGTTCATAGTGGATTCCGACGCCCACAGACCGGGGGATATACCCGATATAACCCACACCCTGGAGTCTGACGGGACAAAGCCGGAGGATATAATCCGGGCGCTGCGGGAGGGCAGCGGCCTTGAAAGGTTGTGATAATACGTCCGACAACAGCATACCCGGAGCAATACATTTTTTAAGAAAAACCAAGCCGATATCAAATTTTTATCATATGGTTTTTGAAGAATAAGCATAAAGAAGGAGAGAAGCAAATGCCGAACAACAAGACGCTTGTTCCGTTCAGGGGGACAAAGGAACAGGAAGAGAAGCTGATGCAGGTCATCAGCGAACACAAGGGTCAGAAGGGCGCTACCATGCCTGTAATGCAGGCTGCCCAGGAGATCTACGGCTACCTTCCCGAGGAAGTGCAGATCATGATCGCCGACGGCCTGAACATCCCCCTCTCCGAGGTTTACGGAATAGCCTCGTTCTACGCGCAGTTCACGCTCAACCCCAAGGGTCAGTACCGCATAAGCATATGCCTCGGCACCGCCTGTTACGTAAAGGGCTCCAGAGACGTTCTCAACAAGGTCTGTGAGGTGCTGGGCTGCCAGCCCGGAGGGATCACCTCCGACGGTGTTTTCTCCGTTGACGCCACCAGATGCTTGGGCTGCTGCGGTCTCGCCCCCGTCATGATGATAAACGACGAGGTCTATGGAAGACTCAAGCCCGACGACGTCAAGGATATCCTGGCAAAGTATCAGCAGTAAGATATGAAGGAGCTTTCGCTCAACGTGCTGGATCTTGTCCAGAACTCGATAAAGGCCGGCGCAGACTGCGTCGCCGTGAGCATAACCGAGTCCGTCTCCTCCGATCTGCTGACAATCAGCATAACGGACGACGGCTGCGGAATGGACGAGGAGTTTCTCCGGCGCGTTACGGACCCATTCACCACCACACGGACGACTCGCCGCGTGGGAATGGGGATACCGCTTTTCAAAATGGCTGCGGAAATGGCCGGCGGGAGCTTTGAAATATCCAGCAGGAAGGGAGAGGGCACGAGCCTTCGTGCAGTTTTTCAGCTCTCCCACATAGACAGACCGCCCCTGGGCGATATGGCGGGGACGGTTGCCGCCATAGTACAGAGCTCACCTGAAATGAAGCTCATCTATGAGCTCAAGACAGATGAAGGAGCCTTTACCTTTTCAACGGAGGAGATAAAGGAGGCTCTGGGGGACGTGAGTCTCTCCGAGCCGGAAGTGGTGGAGTGGATAAGAGAATATGTGCGGGAAAATGAGCTTGCGCTTCATTGAGCTCGCCTTAACAGGAGGAAAACAGAATGAAAAGCATTGAAGATCTTAAGCGTATCCGCGAGGAAATGCAGAACAAAATCAAGCTGCGCAGCGAAGAAGGCGCAGAGACCCGCGTGGTAGTGGGAATGGCCACCTGCGGCATAGCCGCCGGCGCCCGGCCCGTGCTCGCCGCCCTGGTGGAAGAGGTCGGCAAGAGAAATCTTGAGAACGTGACCGTAAGACAGACCGGCTGCATCGGCGTCTGCCGCTTGGAGCCTATCGTCGAGGTTTTTGAGCCCGGCAAGGAAAAGGTCACCTACGTCAAGATGGACGCTGAAAAGGCACGGCGCATAATCGCCGAGCACATCGTCAACGGACATGTCGTTGAGGAATACACCATAGGAGCAGCAGAAGGAGGCGCAAACGCATGAATTTTTACAGAGCGCACATACTGGTCTGCGGCGGTACCGGCTGTACCTCCTCCAAGAGCCCGGAGATCATGGCCGAGTTCAACCGCTGCCTGAAGGAAAAGGGCCTTGAGGACGAGGTCAAGGTCATCAGGACCGGCTGCTTCGGCCTCTGCGAGCGCGGCCCCATCGTCGTCATCTACCCTGAGGGAGCCTTCTACTCCCACATTAAGGTCGAGGACGTTTCAGAGATAGTGGAGGAGCATATCCTCAAGGGCAGAATGGTGGAGAGACTTCTCTACAAGGAGCCCGGCGAGGAGCACGCAGTCCACTCCCTTACCGACACCAAGTTCAGCAAGAAGCAGGTCCGTATCGCCCTCAGAAACTGCGGCGTTATCGACCCTGAAAACATAGACGAGTACATAGCCTATGACGGCTATCAGGCTCTTGCCACCTGCCTCACCGAGAAGACCCCGGAGGAGATCATTCAGATACTGCTGGATTCCGGCCTCCGCGGCCGCGGCGGCGCAGGCTTCCCCACGGGACTTAAGTGGAAATTCGCGGCGGCCTCTCCCGGCCCCGTCAAGTACGTCTGCTGCAACGCCGACGAGGGCGACCCCGGCGCGTTCATGGACCGCTCCGTTCTTGAGGGCGACCCCCACAGCGTCATCGAGGCCATGACCATCTGCGGTTATGCCTGCGGCTGCAACAAGGGTTACGTCTACGTGCGCGCTGAGTACCCCATCGCCGTTAAGCGTCTGTCCATCGCCATCGCTCAGGCCCGCGAGTACGGCCTGCTCGGCGAGAACATCTTCGACTCTGGCTTTGACTTCGACATC
>JAFYCQ010000004.1 GCA_017539635.1 Oscillospiraceae bacterium | reverse complement strand
GAGCACAATCTTCGGCTCGTAGTATATATCGCCCGGAGGTTTGAAAACACGGGGATAAACATTGAGGACCTCATATCCATAGGCACGATCGGGCTTATTAAGGCCATAAACACCTTTGACCCGGTAAAAAAGATAAAGCTGGCCACCTATGCCAGCCGGTGCATCGAAAACGAAATACTCATGTACCTGCGGAAAACAAGCGCCCTGAGAACGGAGGTCTCCTTTGAGGAGCCATTAAAAAGCGACTGGGACGGAAACGAGCTGCTGCTCTCCGATATTCTGGGCACCGACGAGGACACCATCATGCGCCCTTTGGAAGAAGACGCCGACAGGCAGCTGCTCAGGGAGGCCATCGAGCATCTCAGTCCCCGGGAGCGGGAGATAGTCGTCATGCGGTTCGGGCTTAACGGCGAGCCGGAGCGCACCCAGAAGGATGTCGCTGACATTCTTGGCATATCCCAGTCCTACATAAGCCGTCTGGAAAAGCGCATCATCTCCACGCTCAAAAGCGAGCTTCTGAAAAAAATGTAGCTTTAAATGCGCCCCTCTTAGTGCTATAATATCAGAAAAAGCAGAAAGGGGGCGTTACAGGTGAAGCTGGGCTTTTTTGATTCCGGCATCGGAGGGCTGTCCGTTTACAGGCTTGCCCGCAAGGCGCTGCCGGAAGCAGACCTTATATATTATGCCGACACTGACAACGTCCCTTACGGGGAAAAGAGCGAGAGCGAGGTGACCAGGCTTGCCGACGAGGCCGCCTGCTTCCTCGTCGATAAGGGCGCCGGGGCCATAGTCCTGGCCTGCAACACCGCGACCAGCGCCGCCGCCGGGTATCTGCGGGAAAAGCTGAACATCCCGGTAATCGGCATGGAACCGGCGGTAAAAAAGGCTGTGGAGGAGCACCCTGACGGCCGCATCCTGGCCTCCGCCACTCCCCTGACCTGCCGCGGCGACAAGCTCAGACGGCTGATCGACCGGGTGGACAGTGAAGGGCGTGTGGACACTCTGCCTCTCCCCGGCCTCGTAAGGCTGGCAGAGGAGGGAAACTTTTCACCCGAGGCCGTAAAGCCATATCTTGAAAAGGCATTCTCACCTTTTGACCTGACGAAATACTCCGCGATAGTTCTGGGCTGCACCCATTTTCTTTATTTCACCGACTCCTTCCGCCGCCTTCTGCCGGAAAACGTCAGTATAGTCCACGGAAATGACGGAACGGTAAACCAGCTCAAAAGGATCATCGGCGGCTCCTGCCCCGGAAACAGCCGGGAGGAGTATTACTTTTCCGGCCGTCCGGCGGGAAACGCCGAATTAAGCAAAATCAAACTGCTGCTTAAAAGGCTGGAGGAGCTTGAAGAATATGACGCTTAAAAGGATACTGTGCACTTTTGTCGCTCTTTTGGCACTGTTCTCCCTTTCAGCCTGCGGAGAAAATGCGGAGGAGAACACCGGCGCGCCGGAAGTTGGCGACCTGAAATATGAGAGCACCGTCCCGCTTCAATACGCAGACCAGTTCGCCATATACAAATACGAGGGCGGCTACTCCTACATCGAAATGGTAAACAGCGACAAGATACTCGTCGTCCCGGAGGGAAAAGAAACGCCCGATGGGCTGGCGCCCGACATTGTCGTCATTCAGCAGCCCTTAAACGACATCTATCTCGTCTCCACCGCCGCCATATCTCTCTTCGACTCTCTGGACGCCCTGGACCGCATCGCCTTTATAGGTACAAATACCGTCTATATAGACAACGCGATAAAGGCCCTTGAGGACGGTGTTTTCGTCTATGCCGGCAAGTACAACGCCCCGGATTACGAAATGCTCCTGGACGGAAACTGTCAGCTTGCCATCGAATCGACGATGATACTCCACAACCCGGACGTTAAGGAAAAGCTCAACGAGCTGGGGATAAAAACGATCGTGGAGCGCTCCAGCTACGAAGAGCACCCCTTGGGCCGCACTGAGTGGATAAAGCTCTACGGCGCGCTTCTGGGCCTGGAGGACGCGGCGGAAGCCGCCTTCCAAAAGGAGGTTGACAAAATCTCTGCTCTGGAGGGACTGGATTCAACCGGCAAGACCGTGGCCTTCTTCTACGTGAACAGCGCCGGAAACGTGGTCACATATAAGACCGACGGCTACGTCCCCGCCATGATACGCATAGCAGGCGGCGAGTACATTTTCTCCGACCTGGGCCTTGACGACGACAACAAGCTCAGCACGATAAACATGAACATGGAGGAGTTTTACAACACCGCCGCTTCTGCCGACATAATCATCTATAACTGCAGCATAATATCACAGCTGAGCACCCTGTCGGAGTTCCTCGCATTGAGCCCCGTTTTGGAGGACTTCAAGGCCGTAAAGGAGGACAACGTATGGTGCACCGGCAAGAGCCTGTTCCAGCAGACCGATAAAATGGGCACCATAATCCAGGAGATGAACGCCATATTTACCGGGAACGGGGAAACGCAGGAACTCGAATACATATTCAAGCTGAAATAAAACGGCAGAAGCAGGGAGTATTGCATGTCCGATTATGAGATAATCAGAAGCGCCAGGCGTTCAATAGCGCTCAATATAAATCCCGACGGCACCGTAACCGTCAGAGCTCCCCTCTTCATGCCGGAATTTCTCATAAAGCGGTTCGTCGAAAACCATAAAAACTGGATCGAAAAGCAGCGCGAAAAGAGGAAAGCCCTGGAAAACGTCCAAAAGCTCACCGCCCGGGAACTGAAAGCCCTCAAAGAGAGGGGCAAAAGCGTCTTCCGCGATAGAGCCGAACACTTCTCCCCTCTTTTAGGAGTAAAATACAACGCCATAACCGTCCGCAGCCAGAAAACCCGCTGGGGCAGCTGCAGCGGGAAAGGAAACCTCAGCTTCAACTGCCTTTTGCTTTTGGCTCCGCCGGAGGTGCTGGATTCCGTTGTGGCCCACGAGCTCTGCCACCTTTTAGAGCCGAACCACTCGGAAAGGTTTTACGCCCTGCTGCTGCGAGTGTTCCCCGATTACCGGCGCTGCCGCAGTTGGCTGAACAAAAACGGCCCTGAACTGACCGCCCGATTACCGTAAAAAATCCCTCCCGGAATAAAACCCGGGAGGGATTTTTCACTTGCCGTCAGTACATCCAGATAACGTCGTTGAACAGCTGTATCTGGAGCCATTGCACATCGTAGCTTTCGTAGGAGGTGTCGTCTATGTAGTAGCTTCCGTATAAGAAGAAGTCATCGGTTTCAATGGTCAGGGTACCGTCGCTCATTATGGTCCATTCAAAGTCGTAATCGCCGTCCCAGTATTCAAGTCTGCCGGTACCGTTCTCAGCAAAAGTCATTGCGATGCTTTCAAATTCGTCGGTCTCTTCGACGTAAGCGGGCAGATCACGGCCCTCGCCGGAATGCATATTGACCTGGTGGTAGCCGACCCAGTAATTGGAGCAGAGATATTTTTCATCTACAGGCGTCTCCTTGAAGCTGGTGGGGTCAAAAACATAATCTACCTCCTCATAATCCCCGTCTTCGTATTCGGGGTAAGAGGTTATCTCGCTGAACTCGCAGTTGTCAAATTCGATATCGTCATGGAAGTAGAGAGTATTGGATTCCCACTCGCCGAAAACGCAGTCCGTAAAGCTCATTTCGCAGCCGGACGCATCATAGTACCCGCCGCCGCTGTTGTTCTTCAGCGTACAGCCCTTGAACTCTATCTTGCCGGAGCACTCTTCAATGTCCACGGGGCCGTAGTAGCAGTCATGGATAACGGAGTCGGTAACGCTTATGCCCTGAGTGTAATAGGCCGTTATGCCGTTGACGCCGCAGCCGAAAAGATCCATGGCGTCAAGGGTCACGTTCTTGCAGTTGTTGAGCCCTATTACGTCGCCGGCGCAGTCGCCCTCCTCCGTGTGGCCGACGGTAAGCCCGGCGAGGCTCAGGTAACGGCAGTCTATGAAATTAAGCGCCGTGGCGTATCTGGGCTCCACCACGAGCTTAGTGTCCTTGGGTTCGTCGGTAGCGCCTGCAATGGTGAGGTGATCGACATCGTGGAAGACCAGCTCGTAGCCGTCATAGACCTCATTTATGGTCACGTACTCGTGCTGGGCGTCCCACTTGTCGATGTCGAAAGCGTCATGGGCGGGAATGATCTCTATATACTCGCTCATGTTGTATTCGCCCGCGTCTATCATTATCATGGCGTTGGGGGCGATGGCTTCCACCAGCTCGTCTATGGATGACACGTGGATATACGGATCCTCCGGCTCGGTCGGCTCAGCAGGCTCGGTGCCGCCGGCGGGCTCCGGCTCAGTCTGCCCGCCCGCATTTGCCGGCTCGGCCGGACTGGCCGGCTTTTCGCCGCAGCCGGAGAGCAGGGCAAAGCACATCAGGATCGCCAGCAGAAGGGCAGCAATGCTTTTCTTTTTCATTGTCATTATCTCTCTTTCTTTATTTCTTGATGATTTCGGGCATACCGTCGGCCCCAACCTTATATGCCGAGGTCGCCGGGTACTCCTCTTCTTCCGTTATATGGTCTTCTGTTCCGTCCTCAAAAACGTCCATATAAAACTCCCCGGGATCCGTCGGGACCAGAAACACGGCGTCGCCGGTTTGTTCGTCGGCCCTGTAACAGGGAAAGGCGAACATGTCACCAACCTCGTTTATCTTTCCGTCCTTCAGGGACAGCACCTTAAGCATTATCTCCCTGTCGCCGCTCTGAAGGCCTTCACAGAAGACATAGAGATAATAGTCTTCATCAGCCGTTTTTACGAAATAAGGGTGGAAGCTAAAGGCGAAAAGCTCATCGCAGTAATAGGCATCCGAATCGGTATAGACTCCGAAGCCGGAGTAAACCTTCGAGCCTTCGTCTGCGTTATCATAAACCGCCTCGTCGGAAAAGGCGCTGAGGATGATCTCCTCTACATTTCCGTCGCCGTCCAGGTCCCAGAAGATGGAGCCCCCCTGGGGAAAAGCGGAGAAAAACGCATCGGGAACGGCTGTGTACTTTTCGTTAAAAAGCTCGGGAAATTTTTCAAAGGAAACCATGGCCGATGCTCTTCCGAAGCCCCTGTCGGCTATATCGCCGGGCGAAAAATAGAAGGTAACACCGTTATAATCGAGACTCCAGTCGATGGCGTCCTCGCTTCTGCTGCCGAAATAATCGGCCACAGCCGTATCGCTGAGGAAATTCGCCGTCCACATGTGGCTGCCCAATTCCTCCTCCACTATGGCGGGGACCGAGTCCATGTCGGTAATCACATCTGTAAGGCGTATCTTCTCCCCGGTCTGAGGGTCATAGGCATCTCCGCGGATCCAGCGGCCGTTTATGTGTGAGTAGAACTCGCTATCGTCGCAGAGGATACAAATCGCCGTGCTGTCCGCCCTCCGGGCCATCACATCCATATTTGAATAGCCGGGGTAAAACTCCAGGCTTCCGCCCTCAATAAGCGACCTTGAGTAATCGGACAGATTCTCCGAATCGTTTTTAAGGGCGTTTTTCGAGCTCTCCGCCACCTCCGAGAGCTTTTTGGCGAGCTCCGGGTACCTTTCCGCCTCATCTTCTGTCAGGGTAAGCTGAGAGGAACGGCAATAGGAAAGCGGGAGCATATACTCGTCGTCCCACTCGTCCATGACCTCCACCGTCTTGTATAGTGCGAGGGGCACGGGCTTTTCCGGGGTCTTTGCCGCCGGAGGCTCCGGCGTCGGTTCGGTTTCAGTTTCATTTTCCGGCGTCGGGCCGTCAACGGATTGAGGGGCTGCAGCCGGCTCTTTTACAGGGCTTGGAGCGTCCGTCTCCCCGCCTTGTCCCGCGCAGGCGGCAAGGGACAAAAGCAGCAGCGCCGCAAAGATCGCCGCAAATATTTTTTTCATTCTTTCACCTACCGCATATTTTTACTTGATTATATTCAAATATTAATCTGTTTTCAAGACCTTTTCCCCCGCCGATCGACCGGTTCAGTCCCTTTTCTCCTGTTTTATCGCTATGCCTAAGCTGCGGGCAACGGCGGCCAATTCCGTCCGTGTGTGCATTCCCGTTTTGTCCAGCATGTTCTGGACGTGGTATTTTACAGTGCTGGCGGCGACTCCCAGTCTTGCGCCGATCTCCGCGTTGGAGTCACCTGTTATCAGCTCCCGCAGCACCTCCAGCTCCCTTTCGGAAAAATCGTGGTTATTCGTGCAGCCTATCTGCACTAAGGGCGTGTCCTCCGGATATACTCTCTCCCCCGCCATGGTCCGCTCCATGACCTCCAGAATCGGCTCCTTTTTGGCCTCCTTATACCAGAAGCTGTCCACTCCGATGCTTTTGGCCCTCGAAAGCCAGGAGCTCTCCGGCATACTTGTGACGATGATAATTTTTATCTCGGGATATTCCTTTTTTATCTCCTCGGCGGCGTCCAGGCCGTTGCTGCCCAGCTCCGTCATCACGTCCATGAGGATGAGATCCACGCCCCCGTGGCGGCAGAAATCTATCGCCAGGTCGGCGTTGGATATGGTGCCCACATGAAAATAGCGGGGATCGGACTTAACGAATATCTCAAACAGCTGCCGGGGCATCTCCTGATCCTCGACTATGAGCACTCTATAGGACATTCCTGCTGCCTCCCTTCGGTATTGCCACTGTCAGTCTGAAAACGGGCCGGGAAACTATATCCATGCTGCCCCCGCACCCCTCTATGCCCCGGCGGAGATTTTTAAGTCCCCCCGTCTCCGGGACGGGTGCCGGGGGATTTTCCCCGTCATTCGTAAAGACTGCTGTAACGGTGTTCGAGTCATTTTTAACG
>JAFYCQ010000029.1 GCA_017539635.1 Oscillospiraceae bacterium | reverse complement strand
ACGACGTCCCCGCCGGCACCCAGTCCGGCACCGTCTTCCGCCTTCGGGGCAAGGGCATACCCTCTCTCCGGGGCGCGGGCAGAGGCGATCAGTACGTCACCGTACACGTGGATATCCCCAAAAACCTCACCGCCCAGCAGAAGGAGCTGGTAAAGCAGCTGGATGAGGCCCTGGGCGGCAAGGCCGCTCAGACCGAGGAAAAATCCGGCGGCACGCGGCCCTTCGGCAGAAAGAAGAAGAAATAGATAAAAAGGCTTCCCCCAAAATCGGGGAAGCCTTTTTTGTACTGCGCCTTTTCATTTCTCCCTCGGCTTAAACAGCGCCGCGGCTATGAGGCCGAAGAGCACCGCCGCTCCCAGGCCTGCGGCGGCGGCCGTCACGGCTCCGGTGAAAATGCCTAAGGCGCCTTTTTCCTCCACGGCCTTTTTTACTCCCTCGGCGATCGCGCTGCCGAAGCCCAAAAGGGGCACGGTGGCCCCCGCCCCGGCCCACTCCTTAAAGGGGCGGTAGATGCCCACAGCACCCAGCAGCACCCCGGCCACCACGTAGGACGTAAGGATCCTGGCCGGGGTCAGCTTTGTTTTGTCAACAAGTATCTGCCCCACGGCGCAGATGGCCCCGCCCACGAGAAATGCCTTCAGATACGTCGTAAAAATCTCCACGGTCACTCCCCCTCTATTGACACCGCGCAGCAGATCCCCGGTATGCTCTCTCCCTGCATGCTGGTGACCGGGGACATGAGGGCCCCGGTGGCGGCAAAAAGTACTTTTTTCAGCCCTCCCTGCCGCATTTTCCTCATTATCTCTCCGCAGAGCACCGAGGCGGAGCAGCCGCAGCCGGAGCCCCCGGCGTGGGCGTCCTGCTTTTCCCGGTCAAATATCATAAGGCCGCAGTCGTTGTGTATGCCGGAAATGTTGACCCCCTCCCGGTAAAACATGTCCCGCAGGATGCCGCTGCCCACAAGCCCTAAATCCCCGGTTAGGATGAGGTCGTAATAGTCCGGGGCCCTGCCTGTGTCTGAAAAGTGGCTGTAAAGAGTGTCGAAGGCGGCGGGGGCCATGGCCGCCCCCATGTTGCTCAGGTCCTTTATCCCCAGGTCAACTATCCGCCCCGGCGTAACGCAGGTGATCTTCGGCCCCGCGCCCTGCCGGGATAAAACGGCGCAGCCCGCCCCCGTGACCGTCCACTGAGCCGTCGGCGTCCTCTGGCCGCCGTACTCCAGGGGCATGCGGAACTGCCGCTCCGCCGAGCAGAAGTGGGAGCCGGTGACCGCCGCCGCATTATTTGCGTACCCCGCCGACACGGTCATGGAGGCCAGCGCCAGGCTCTCCGCCATGGTGGAGCAGGCGCCGTAAAGGCCGAAAAAGGGGATGTCCGTCCCCCGAATGCCGAAGGCGGAGCCGGCGCACTGGTTTAATAAGTCCCCGGAAAAGACGCAGTCAACGTCCTTATAGTCCAGCCCCGCCTTGCCCAGAGCCAGGGCCAGGGCCCTGTTAAGCATGGCGCTTTCCGCCTTCTCCCAGGTCTCCTGCCCGAAAAAGCTGTCCTGAAATACCAGATCAAAGCTGTCGGAAAGAGGGCCTTCCCCCTCCTTTTTCCCGGCGACGGCGGCAAAGGCCTGTATCACCGGCGGATTATCAAGCGTTATCGTCTGTCTTCCGATTCGTCCCATAGGCGGCCTCCGAAAATAGCTTTACCTCAATATTCTTTCCACTTTTGCTTTCGGATATAGACACAAAATACATATTGTGCTAAAATATTTTTACAAACTACATTTGGGGGCGATATTCATGTACGTCGAATGGTTAAAATGCGAGGATAACTGGCAGGACATAAAGAATGCGACCATGACCACAATAGGAAAGAGCCGGGGCGCTTACCCCGACCACGAATGGAAGCTCAAGCTTATCCGCTCGGAGCACTCCCCCATAAGAAAGCTGAAATTCTCCTGGCGCTGGAAGGATCTGCCCTACTGGGTGTCGGTGCACTTTGTGCGCCATAAGATAGGCATAGAGCATTTCGTCAGCACCCAGCGCAGCGACAGGACCAACGTCCCCCGGGACGAACTGCCCCAGGGCGCTTTCGTCACCCACGAGTGCGAGGCGGACGCCCAGGCCCTTATAAACATCAGCCGCAAAAGGCTCTGCACCTGCGCAAGCCCGGAGACACGGCAGGCCTGGCAGCTTGTAAAGGACGAGGTGAAAAAGGTCCAGCCGGAGCTTGCCAAGTGCATGGTGCGGGAGTGCGTTTACCGGGGCTTCTGCCCGGAGATGTTCGGCTGCGGCTTTGACAAGACCGAGGAATATCAGAAGGAGCTGGCAGAGTACAGAAAAGATGACTGACCCGGCAGAATCCGCCGTCACATTTTACTGTGACGACGACTTTGACCTT
>JAFYCQ010000028.1 GCA_017539635.1 Oscillospiraceae bacterium | reverse complement strand
CCTATCATTATGCCGGTTTCACAGGCTTTGATAATGGAGTCCTCGGCCCAGTGGCCGACGGCGTCGATAAAGGGGTGCTCGGCGTAGTCGCCCACGGTCTCCTCCGGCAGCATATCCCGGATATAGGTCACGAACTCCGCCCGCGTCACCTTGCTGTCGGGGAGCAGGATGCCATCGGAGTCGGGGTAAATCATGCCCAGCTTCCACGCCCGGCGCAGCTGTTCGCCGGCCCAGTGGTCGTCAAAATCGGTGGGGGAGTCCACGTCCATGGTTATGACCTTGACTTCGCTTGAGTCGGAGGCGATGACGTCGTCGCCTATTTTCAGGTAGGCGCTTATTTCCACAGGCTCGCCGCTCCCCATGTCGAAGCTGACGGGGAAAACCATGTCCAGCTCGGCCGGCTGCAGCTTTGTAAACAGATGGCTCACCGGCTTTCCGTCCAGCTCCAGGCATATTTCGGCGTCGTAGGGCTGCGAAACGCCCAAAAGCGTTATCCGGCACTCAGAGCCGTAGCCCGCCTTTATTACTGCCGGAGTATCCAGCACGATATTGAACGTGCTGAGGGGATCCATGTGGGACGAGAGGGAAAAGCCGTAGTTCATCAGCTTCTGGGAATCGGGCACCCGGTAGTATTTTGCGCAGCCCATAACTACGGTTATGAGCCGCCTGCCGCCCCTTACCGCCGTTGCGGTGAGGCAGTAGCCGGCGGCGTTGGTGGTGCCGGTCTTCAAGCCGTCCACGCCGTCGGTCGAAAGCAGACCGTTGGTGTTGGAATAGAGCTTGCCCTTAAAGGTAAAGCCGGGCAGGGAGGTGTATTCAAGTATGACGGGGAAGCGGGAAATGAGGTTTCTCGCAAAGATCGCCATGTCGTGGGCGGAGAGCATGTTGGGCTCCATGCCGAAGCAGTCGGTGAAATCCGCCTCGATGCCCATTTTCGCCGCCGTTTCGTTCATGCGCTGGCAGAAGGCCTCCTCGCTGCCGCTCACGGCCTCTGCCAGAACGACACTGGCTCCGCAGCCGGAGGGCAAAAGCATTCCCTTCATGAGTATGTCCACCGAGACCCGCTCACCCTGATTTAACGGGATGTTTGTGTAGCTCCTGTCAAGGGCAACGGATGAGGCGTACTCGCTGACGGTAAGGAGCTTGTCGAAGCTGAGGCGTCCTGCCTCTATCTCCTCCAGCACTATATAGGCGGTTATGAGCTTCGTCATGCTGGCTATGGCCCGGGGCGTATCTCCGTTTTTGGAGAAGAGTATTTCCCCCGTGTCGTAGTCCATGACCACCGCCGCCTTGGCGTTCAGCTCCGGCGCCTTTATGCCGTCCGCTAGGGCGGTGAACTGCAGCAGGAGGATGACAGCCAGCAGCGCCGAAAGTATCCTTGCGGTTTTCTTCAAGCCCATCACCTTTTTCCGTTGAGAATTGTACATAATCTCTATTTTACATCAAAATATGGTATTTTTCAACTGATTCCGACAAAATACAGGGCCTTTCGGCGCAGGCCCGGTAATAAGGAAATGGGCATTGATTTATACAGTAATCGGAATTATAATATAAGACGACACCAAAATCCGGCGCATATTTGCTCTGTGCGAGGGGTGCTGCAATAACTGTCAGAATCTGCGGACTTCAATAGAGAGAGGAAGCTGCTGCATGTCTTTTTACGGCCTGATGATGAAAATGATGTCCCTTATGGGCAAAAGCTCCATCCGAGCCCTGGACAAGATGACAAAGGACCCGAGAAAAACCCAGGAGGAGCTGCTTTTGTCACTCCTGCAGGAGAACAGGGACACGGAGTTCGGCATCGAAAACGGCTTCGGGGACATTCACTCGATAGAGGAATACCAGGCCCGCCTGCCCATCAGGGAATATGACGATTTCGCGCCTTTCATAGAGCGCATGGTGCAGGGAGAGGAGAACATCCTCACCGCCGAGCACATAGGGCATTACAACAAGACCTCCGGCACACTGGGCTGCCCCAAGTATATCCCTCTGGCGAAAAAGCAGCTCTCCGTCTGCGGCAAGTATTTCGCCCTTTATACTAACGCCGTCGTCTCCTCCTGCCTCGGCTACGGCTGGGCCGACGGCAGGGGCATAAACCTGCAGGAGGGCACCTCCGAGGTGCTGGAGTGCGGCGCCACCTACGGCTGCGCCTCCTCCATGGCGGTTAAAGAGGGGCCCTTCAAGAACATGTTTTCTCAGATATACACCTCTCCCGCCGAGGCGCGGCAGCCGGCCCCCGGGGTGGTTTCCCGCTATATCCACACCAGATTTGCCCTTCAGGAGCCCGACGCCACATACATAATGGGGACGTTTTCCAACATAATCCTCGAAATGTTCCGGTACATAGAGGATCACCACGAGATGCTGGCCCGGGATATAGAGCTGGGCACCATAGACGAGAGCGTGGAGCTGCCGGAGGAGGTAAGGGCCTCCCTCCTGGCCCAGATAAAGCCCGACCCGAAGCGGGCAGGTCAGCTGCGCCGGGCATTCTCTCAGGGCTTTGACGAGCCCTGGGCAAAGCGTATCTGGCCGAAGCTGAGCCACATAATAAGCGCCGGTGGGGCGAACTTCTCCCCCTACACGGAAAAGCTCAAAAAGAACATCCTGGGCGACAGTGTCCACGTGTTCTATTTCGGCGTCGCCGCTTCCGAGGGCATCTTTTCCGTTTTAAGCGGAAAAGACACCCAGGACACCGTACTGGCGCCGGACGGCTGCTTTATGGAGTTCAGGGACGCGGAGGACGAAACGGCCCCCTGCCTCACCATGGACAGGCTGGAGGCCGGGAAATGCTACGAGCTGATCATCACTAATTATTCCGGGCTGTACCGCTACCGGATGCACGACGTGGTGCGGGTGACGGGCTTCCGCGAGAAAACTCCCCTCATTCAGTTCGAGACACGGCTCGGCTTTGCGGCCAATCTCCGGGGCGAGAAGACCTCGGAGCCCGCCGTGCGGCAAGCGGTAAAGGAGACGGAAAATGCCCTGGGGCTGGAGGTGACGGATTATTCCGTTTACCCCGACCCGGACGTCGTGCCGCCCGCTTACGTTATTATGCTGGAGCTCCGCTCCCGCCCGGAGGGCGTTAAAAACGAGGTCATACGCTCCCGTCTGCTGGAGGAGCTGAAAAAGGCGAACAAGGCCATAATCCGACATTTCGACGGCGGGCATCTGGATCTGCGGCTGGTGCTTCTGCAGCCGGAGACTTATCTCCTGTACCGGGACGTTATGATAATGAAGGGCACCTCCGCCTCACAGCTGAAGCCGGTGCATGTGATACGCAGCGAGTTCCAGCGCAGGTTCTTCTTCAAGCTCAGGGAGGAGGAAGAGGCCGCGGCCCTGTAAAATGCCCGGGCCTGTTCCGCTTTTGCCGCCATGAAAACAAAGCATCAATCTCTTGTGCCCCGGATCATCCTGATGCTGCTGGGACTGTTTATTTCGGCCTTCGGCGCCAGCGTTGCCATAAAAGCGCGGCTGGGCACCTCCCCGGTGGCCTGCTGCCCCGTGGTGTATGCTGCGCCCCTGGGAATTTCGGTGGGCATGAGCATGTTCCTGTTC
The DNA here is from genome assembly GCA_017539635.1 of Oscillospiraceae bacterium. Taxonomy (GTDB): domain Bacteria; phylum Bacillota; class Clostridia; order Oscillospirales; family Oscillospiraceae; genus RGIG6969. The sequence goes on along the minus strand of JAFYCQ010000028.1, from coordinate 4,317 downwards.
AATGTGATCTTTCTGCTGGCGCAGATCGCCATAGAGCGGCGGGAATTTCCCCCGTTCCGCCTGCTCCAGCTCATCCCCGCCATGCTGTTCGGCAGCCTGACGGACCTGACGACGATACTTATAGGCCCGCTGCCCTCGGGCGGGCTTCCCCTGCGGACAGCCTACTGCGCCGTCAGCATCCTTATGGTGGGGCTCGGCGTATATCTGCTGCTGCGGGCAAATCTGCTGATGATGTGCACGGAGGCCTTCGACGCCGCCGTCTCGCGGAAAACAGGCGTCGAGTACGGCATTATCAAGATAATAAAGGACGTTCTGCTGGTATGCATCGCGGCCGCCGGCTCACTTATCATCGACCGCCGCCTGGTGCACGTGGGCGTGGGGACGGCCGCTGCCGCCGTGTTCGTCGGCATGGTGGTGCGCTTTCTGAGGCGCGACGCCCGGCTAAACGGCTGGCTGGACAAGGTTTTGGAGTAAATAAGCTGCCGGCGCAGGCGGTTTTGCGAAAAGAGGATAGAAGAAAAAAGACAGCCCGAAAAAGGCTGCCTTTTTTTTGATGCCGCGCCGGAAGCTGACTTGCGGTTTATTATATTTTCGGCTGTCCGTATTCCCGCTTCATCGCTTCCGTGGAAATCACCCACTGCTTTCCGTATTTGCAGGCGTCTACACCGTTGACGAGCTTTCCGTAGGCAATCGCCTTGCGAAGCGTGCTTTCGTTCAGCCCCCAAAGCTGGGTGGCGTCCGTAAAAGCCATCAGTCCGTCGAAAGGCGTCTTGACGGTTAGGCCGTTTGCAAACAGCTCATCGCAGCTAAGGTCAAGATCATCGTTCCAGATGATGCCGTAGCCGCCTGTATCGACCTCCACGCCGGAGAAAAGCTCAGGGGCATTCTCCAGCGTTTTGAAAGGCGCCCATTTCGCAAACAGGGGCTTTACATCATAGATTTTTGTCACACCCTCCGAAAACTGTACGCTCAAACGATAGTCCGGCAGGGCGTTGACTGCTTTCACCTTATGGAACATTAAACCAACTCCTTACTCAAGGGGAGAAAGTGCTTTGAACTCCTGCGTCTCCCACATATGCAGAAGCTCGGTTTTGTGGATCTCTGACCATTCCTGAACCATTGCCAGCGCCTTGGGAGGCAGATAGCCCTCCAGGATTGCCCCTGTCTGGATGTCAACGGCGGCCATGTCTTCTCCGTAAAGGGCGTGGATGTGCGGCGGGTTATGCTCCGCCTGCTGGAAATACATACGAATAATGATCCCGTAGAATCTGGACAATACCGGCATAGATGAAACCTCCTGTTTTGATCACATATATTATATCACGAAACCGTGAAAAATCAACTGCTTTTCCAAGGATGTTTTGACTGTGATTTTTTGACAGTCTTTTTTCCTGCATTTTTCCTCCTTTTACGACGCTTAAAGCATTAAAAACTCGGTCATCTGCTTGTATCGACGGACGTAATGTGATAAAATACCAATAAATATTCGCATCGGAAAGCAGCTTGATGCCTGACAAATCAATTCCAGAACAGAACCGGGGATTTTAAAGCCATGACAACTAATGCCGCAGCCGAAACGAGCAGGGCCGCAAAGAAGAAAACAGGGGTCAAAAGAACGCTCCTTCGCATTTTGATCGTTTTGCTCATTTTGGCGGTCATCATAGGTGCAGCCGTATTCATTTACGGACTGTACACAAAAACGCATTACGAAATAAACTTCTATCAGGAAACCTCCCGAAAAGTCAGCTCCAACATCCGGATCGCGGTGGTCTCCGATATCCACGACCGGGAATACGGAGAAAACAACGACGTGCTGATCTCCGACCTTCGGGACCTTAAGCCCGACCTGATCCTTTTCCCGGGCGACATGGTCATCCTGAAAGAGGCCGACTACCGGCACGTGCTGGATCTTGTGTCCGCCCTGTCGGAGATCGCGCCCTGCTACGGCGTTCTGGGAAACCACGAGAGCGAGCGCATCTATTACGAGGGCGACAAGGATCTGCCCCGGGCGTTTGAAGACGCGGGCCTTACGCTTCTGCGCAACGCTGTCCAGGAGGTACAGATAGGTCAGGATACCCTTCAGCTTATAGGAGTGGAGGGCACGTCTTACGGCTTTGAAGAATACGGCGGGCGGAAATTCATGGAGGAAGCCGACATCGACCCGGACAAATATTCCATTCTCATGGCCCATATCCCGATCCTCTTTGATTCGCAGCTGTCCGAATACGACTTCGATCTGGGGATCGCGGGCCACGTGCACGGCGGGATCGTGGTGCTGCCCTTCATCGGCGGTTTATATACTGCCGAAGAAGGCTTCTTCCCTGAATACACCTCGGGGAAATACGTTCTGGACAAACAGCAGACGCTGATAATCAGCGGGGGACTCGGGGACTCCAAGCCCTTCCCGCCGCGGATAAACAATATTCCCGAGCTAGTCGTAATAGATATAAACCGTTATTGAGCGCCCCGGGTCGCAGCTGCCATGCGGAAAGGGCGCGGATTCAGAGGCAGAAAGAAGGAGAAAGGCAATGGAAGGTAAAATCATACGGGAGACCGCCGGCGCGCCGGCCGCCCCCGGAGGCCAGGGCAAAGGGCGGCGCAGCCTGCGAAATACGTTTGAGGCATTCTGGAAGCGGCGGTTCCTCGTTCTCGCCGTCTTCATCGTCATCGCCCTCATTCTGTGCGGAATAAACTACGGCAGGAGCCTCCACACGGCCAGCACTATCCTGTCGCTGGACTATGAGGAGGCGGCCAAGGGCCTTACGCCCAACAGGACGCGATTCAACATCTTCGAGATACGCAGCCCCGAGGTGATGGAGCGGCTGATCGATTACGCCGGCCTGGAGGGGACTATAACCCCGGATGAGCTGAGCGAATGCGTCAGCGTTCAGGCGACGCATGACAAAAGCGTCAGCGGCAGCGTGAACTATATCAGCACCTCGTTCACCGTCAGCTTTACAAACAACGGCGCAGTTGACCAGGTGTCCGCGGAAGACATGCTTTCGCTCCTCTGCAAGGCGTACAGGGAATACTTCGTGGAGCACTACGGATACAACGGCTCCATCCTGTCCTTTGACGTAAACGATCTGAAATTCAATGACGAGTACCTGATGACGGTCGATCTGCTGGATTTAAAGTGCAGTCAGCTTGAAAAATACGTGCAGCTCCGCATGCGGGAAAGCAAGAACTATCGGGACCCGAATACCGGGACCACCTTCTCCGCCCTGGAGCAGCGGGTAAGCAACCTTTATGATTACGACCTGGCCAAGCTGCGTTCCTATATCATTGAAAACGGCATCGCAAACGACAGGACGGGGCTGGTAAGCACGCTGGATTACAAAATACGCATGGACAGCCTGATGCACAGCAAGCTGATGGCCGCATACGAAGAGGACATCAAGGGGATACAGATGTACGACGCGGCCATGAGCGCCGTCGTAATGATACCCACAAAGGACCAGAAGCTGCAGTATTACATGTCCAGAACAAAAACAGGAATGGACAACATGGCCATCCACGCCGAAGAGCAGCTTACGGGCACGATGGAACGAATGGAGCAGATAGAGTATAACTCCTATCTGACGGATAAGCTGGAGGCCAACAGAGCCGACAGGGTAAAAACGGAAAAGGCCGACTCCATGATCCGCGAGCTGGAGGATTCGCTTAATGTGCTGGCCTCGGATATCCAGTCCATAGACAGCGCGTATTCCAGCGCGAAAGCCCGCAACTATATCGGGTTCAGCGACGACACAACAGGCTTTGCTCAGCGGATAGGCCTTGCCCCCGCGCTCATTTGCTCCGCGCTTATCATTGTCATTGCGTTCATCTGCGTGTTTCTGCGCAAGATCCTGTCAAATTCGGATAAGGAGAGAGAAATATGAAAAAGTTCAGTACTCTTCGTTATCTGAAGCAATTCAGTATTCCGATATTTCTTTTTGCCGTTATCGGCGCTCTGGCGATATTCTTCTACGGACAATCCCGGCAGCACTACGTTGCCTCAACTGTCATCCAGTACACCAACAGCGAGGCCAAGGACGGCTACACGCCGGACGGAAGCCCCCTGAACGTAGAGGAGATATACTCTTCCACCGTTATAGACGCCGCTCTTACTGATCTGGGTTATCAGGCCAATATCGATTCCATACGCTCGAAATGCTATGTTGAAGAGGTGTTTTCCGAAACCCAGCAGAAGCTGAACGAAGCGCTGCTGGAAAAGGGCGAGGAGCCGTCCAACGTCACCGATACTTACCGGGTGTATTACGTCGGCGACAACGACACGGGCGAGGATTACGCCTGGAACATGCTGGACGCGATAAT
>JAFYCQ010000027.1 GCA_017539635.1 Oscillospiraceae bacterium | reverse complement strand
TTTTACCGTGTTGTCCGCAGCCTCCGGTACGTCGGGGTAGAGGCCTCTCATCTCCTCCTCGGATTTTATATACAGCTCCGAGGAGTCAAATCTCATTCTGTCGGTGTCCGCCACGGTCTTGCCCGTCTGAATGCACATCAGAACGTCCTGGGCGTAGGCGTCCTCCCGAGTGAGGTAATGGGCGTCGTTGGTTACGGCAAGAGGTATGCCGGTCTCGTATGCCAGACGTATAATGCCGTTTCCCACCTCCCGCTGACCGGGTATGCCGTGGTCCTGCAGCTCAAGGAAAAAGGAGTCCTCGTCGAATATGTCAACGAATCGCAAAGCGGCGTTTTTGGCCCCGGAATAGTCGTCCCGGGCCAGAAGCCTCGGTATCTCTCCGGCCAGACAGGCGGAAAGACCGATAAGTCCTTCCGAGCACTCCCTCAAAATGTCCAGATCTATCCGGGGCTTTACGTAAAAGCCCTCTGTATATGAGGCGGACACAAGGCGGCAGAGGTTGCGGTAGCCCTTTTCATTCCGGCACAGAAGCAGCAGATGATACCGGGAATCTTCCCCGGTCTTAGACCGGTCAAAGCGGCTGCCGGGGGCCACATAGACCTCGCAGCCGATTATCGGCTTTATCCCGGCGGCCTTTGCCTCTTTATAAAAATTTACGGCGCCGTACATATTGCCGTGGTCCGTTACGGCCACGGCGGTCTGTCCCAGCTCCCTGACACGGGAAACAAGCCCTTTGATCCGGCAGGCGCCGTCCAAAAGGCTGTATTCGCTGTGCACATGTAAATGTGTAAAACCCATAATGATTTACGCCTTTGCCAGTTCCGTTAGTCTCTTCAGCCTGTGGTTGAGGCAGGATTTCGTAACAGGCGGATCGCACAGAGCGGCAAGCTGAGATAACGGCAGCTCCGGGTTTTCCTCCCGCAGTCTGGCCGTCTCTCTTAGCTTTTCCGGCAGAGACGCCAGAGCGCCGGTCTTTCTTAAAACGGCGATGGCCTCTATCTGCTCCTGCGCGGCCTCCACCGTTTTCGTCACGTTGGCCGTGTCGCAGTTCACCTGCCTGTTTACGCTGTTGGTCATGTCCTTCATGATTTTTGCGGACATTATCTCCATGGCGGAAACGGGGGCCCCCACGGTGGTCAGGAAGTCCTCTATCGCCCCGCTGTTTTTGAAGTAGATTATATAGTTCCCGCCCCGCTGGGTGGTCTTGGGCTCAAAGCCCATCTCGTGGAGGAGAGAAACGGCCTCCCGGCTCACGTGGTAGTGGTCCGTGACCAGCTCCAGGTGGTAGCGCTTCTGAGGGTCCGTTACGCTGCCCCCGGCGAAAAACGCCCCCCGCATGAAGCTCTGGCGGCAGCAGTCCTCCTCCAAAACGCCGAAGTTTATATGGTGGGCCAGAAGCGCCTCCGGCGAAACGCCGATGAAGTCCATTATTTTCGCGATCTTCTCACGGTCGGTGATGGCAAGGGTCACCTTTCCGGCGCCCTCATCCCTCGGGAGCTCGTCAAACTGCACGCCGAAGGCCCGGCGGAACAGCTTGGGCAGCCGCCGGAAAAATGGGCGGCACTCCGTGACTATCCTGATACCGTCCTTTGTAAAGGAGTTGCAGAACATCAAGACCCCGTAGCACTCCGCCGAAGCGCAGCACTTTGAGGAGGTCTGCTGTCTTGTAAGCTCGTTTTTCACATCAGCGGCAAATGACATTTTCAGCTCCTGTTTATATCCCTGTGCAGCGTCTCCGTGGGGTAGCCCAGGCCGAAAATGTATGCGCCCAGCGCCTCGGCCACGGCGACGGAGCGGTGTCTTCCTCCGGTGCAGCCCACGCATATCGTAAAGGAGGTCCTGCCACCGTCGGTGCACTCCGGAAGCATAAAGGTAACAAGCCCCTTAAGCAGCTCCAGATACTTTTCCCCCGTCTTCCCGGAAAGGGCATAAGAGGCCACCTCGGGGTCCAGACCCGTCATATATCTCAGCTTTTCATCGTAATAGGGGTTGGGCAGGAACCTGGCGTCCAGCACCATGTCCGCCTCTATCGGCAAACCGTACTTGAATCCGAAGGACATGACGGAAACGCTAAGGCTCTTGCCGGCTTTATCCGGCATGAAAATCGACGCCAGCTTGTGCCGGAGCTGCCCCAGGGAAAGATTTGTCGTATCTATGACGTAGTCGGCCCTGGCCTTGACCGGCTCCAAGAGCTTAGTTTCCAGCTCAACGGCGTCCTTTAAGCTCAGGCCGTTTATGTCCAGGGGGTGGCGCCGCCTCGTCTCCTTATAACGCTTTACGATAGTCTCCA
>JAFYCQ010000026.1 GCA_017539635.1 Oscillospiraceae bacterium | reverse complement strand
TACGCCAAGACCCTTCTAAACCAGAAAAACCCCTGTATGCGCATGCAGTTTTACAGGGAGGAAGCAAGCCCGTATGCCGTTGGCACTATCTTCAACACTGTCAAATTCTGCGACTACTACGGCTTTCAGTACAGGGCTCTGCGGGGGGACACCGCGCATCTTTTGAAAATCGAAACGGACTGCTCCCGTCAGAGCGGCGGGCAGTTAAAGACGAGGATAGACGCCTTCTCCGAGACCTTGGGGGCGAAAAGGATGAACGATATGAAAGCGCCCGCCGCCGGGTATTTCGCCGGAGTCGATAGCGGCTCTGCCAGCACCGACGCGGTGATAATCGACAGCGGGCTCAATATAATAGGCTCAGCTGTTCTGAGTACGGGAGCCGGAGCTTCCTTTGCCGCCGAAAAGGCGCTGGAGGAGGCGCTGAGTATGGCGGGGCTGGAGCGTGACGCCCTCGCCGGTATCGTCACTACAGGCTACGGCCGGGAGACCGTAGGCGTTTCGGACAACAGCGTCACGGAGATAACCTGCCACGCCAGGGGAGCCCATTTTCTGTGCCCCGAGGCCAGGACCGTCATCGACATCGGCGGGCAGGACTCCAAGGTCATTTGCATGGACGAAAACGGAAATGTCACGGGCTTTGTAATGAACGACAAGTGCGCAGCCGGCACGGGGCGCTTCCTCGAAATGATGGCGCGCACCTTAGGTATGAGCCTTTCGGAAATGAGCGAAAGGGGCCTTGACTGGAAAGAGGAGGTCACCATTTCCAGCATGTGCACAGTCTTTGCCGAGTCCGAGGTGGTGTCGCTTATCGCCGAAAACGCCCCGGCCCGGGACATCATACGCGGCCTTAACATGTCTGTCGCCGCGAGGACGGTGTCGCTTGTGAAGCGCTGCGGCGGGGCTGCCCCATTCGTAATGACAGGCGGCGTGGCTAAAAACCGCGGCGTTGTAAGGGCGCTTGAGGAAAAGCTGTCGTCAGACATAATCGTTCCCGAAGAGGCCCAGCTCTGCGGGGCACTGGGAGCGGCACTGACAGCCGCCTCAGAATAAGCAAAAATTTCATTAAATATTTTTACCGCCCCTTCGCAGAATAGAAACAATGCTATTCCGCGAGGGGGCGGTGTTTTTTATGAAAACCAAAAAGCGGCTTCTGTCTCTTTTTCTGGCCGTGACGCTGATGCTGGGCGCATTTGCCATTTTGTCGCCGGAAAGCGAGGCCGGCTACCGCCGGGGCTCTTACGGCTCCACGGTGTCACAGATCCAGCAAAAGCTCAAAAACTGGGGCTACTACTCCGGCTCGGTTGACGGCATTTTCGGCAGCCGGACGGAAAGCGCCGTGATATATTTCCAGAAGAGCAACGGCCTTGACCCCGACGGGGTGGTGGGCAGCGCCACGCTGGCGGCTCTGGGGATAAAGGACCCCAACGCCAACGCCTATTCCAGCGACGTAATGCTGTTGGCCCGGCTCATTTCCGCCGAGGCCAGGGGCGAGCCCTACGCCGGGCAGGTGGCGGTGGGAGGCGTGGTGCTCAACAGGATAGAGCACCCCTCGTTCCCCAATTCTCTTTCCGGAGTCATATTCCAGAACGGCGCCTTTTCCTGTATGCAGGACGGCCAGTGGAACGCAGATATTTCCGAAAGCGCCGTGAGGGCGGCAAAGGACGCCCTTTCCGGCTGGGACCCCTCCGGCGGGGCGATATACTACTTTAATCCCGGAACCGCCACCAGCTCCTGGATATGGTCGCGGCCTCTTATCGTGACGATAGGAAAGCACCGGTTTTGCGGGTAAGAATTAAGGGGCCTTAAAATCAAAACGCTCTCCGTGGCCGGAGAGCGTTTCTTATGTTTATCTTATCAGTCTTTCTTTTCCTCGGCGGGGGCGTCTTTCTTTTTGTCCTCCTCGGCTTCGGTGTTCTCGTCGGTCTTGACGACTCTCTTTTCCACCTCGGGGAAGCGGGAAATGATGCCCTGCTCCATGGCGGCCATGACGTCGGGAAGAGCCAGCTCCTTGCAGTAGATGCAGGAGTAGGCGGCGTCGGCCACCTTTATCATCTGCTTTATCATGTCCATGCTGTTTTCGTCGTTCCTGCAGTCCCGGCGGCCGGCGGCCTCCTCGCCGAAGGTGTGGGTGAAGAGGTGGAAGCGTTCCTTTTCCGGATTCTCCACGATGTAGATGAACTCCTCCTGGCTGCGCAGGGCGATAAGGTGGCCCTTGTGGACCTCCTTTTCCAGGATCATGGGGCTGATGGGTATTTCGCTGAGCTGGATGTCGTCCTGAACGGTGAGGACGGGATCCTCCTCGTCAACGTAATCCTCCTCGGTCAGGGGTTTGGTCTTATTATCCTTGGGGTTGATGTTCAGCACATTGCCGTAATCTTTTAAGCTTTTGCCCATTTTGGGGCCTCCTTATCTGTTTATTTCTTGAAGCCGTCCTTGAGGGAGACGGCGCGGTTGAATACGAGATTATCCGGGGCAGAATCCCGGTTGTCCACGGCGAAATAGCCGAGCCGCAGGAACTGGAATGCCTCCGGCGCTTTGGCAGATTGGAGGGAGCGCTCTATCTTGCAGCCGGTCAGGATCTCGAGGGAGTTGGGATTGAGGCAGTCCATAAAGTCCTTGTCGCCGGAATCAGGATCCGGGTCGGAAAAGAGGTTTTCGTAGAGCCTAATTTCCGCTTCGGCGCAGTCGTTTGCGTCCACCCAGTGGATAGTCGCGCCCTTGACCTTGCGACCGTCGGCGGGGTCGCCGCCCCGGGACTCGGGGTCGTACTCGCAGAATATTTCGGTGACGCAGCCGTTTTCGTCCTTTTTGCAGCCGGTGCATTTCACCAGATAGGCGCCCTTTAAGCGGCACTCGGGGCCGCCGGGGTAGAGGCGCTTGTATTTCGGCACCGGCTCCTCGAGGAAATCCTCCGCCTCAACGTAAAGGCTGCGGGAAAAGCTCACCGGCCGTGTGCCGGCGTTTTCGTCGTTGGGGTTGTTCTCTATCTCCACCGTCTCGCTCCTGCCCTCGGGGTAGTTGGTTATGGTGAGCCTTACTGGCCGGAGGACGGCCATTTTCCGGGGGGCGTTCTGATTCAGGTCGTCCCGCAGGCAGGCCTCCAGAAGTGAATACTCCACGGTGGAGGGAGTCTTGGCCACGCCTATCCTGTCACAGAAATCCCGGATGGAGCCGGGGGTGTAGCCCCGCCTGCGCAAACCGCAGAGGGTGGGCATCCTCGGGTCGTCCCAGCCGGAGACCTTGCCCTCTTCCACCAGCCTGCGGAGCTTGCGCTTCGACATGACGGTGTAGTTGATGCCAAGCCGGGCGAACTCTATCTGCCGGGGCTTGTGGTAGGGGATGGAGACGTTCTCCACCACCCAGTTGTACAGGGGGCGGTGATCCTCGTATTCAAGGGAGCAGAGGGCGTAGGTTACCCC
>JAFYCQ010000025.1 GCA_017539635.1 Oscillospiraceae bacterium | reverse complement strand
TGCCGCAATAAACCGAGGCCATAAAAAGAGCGCCGGACTGGAAATGCTCCAGACGGTTTAGCACGTACCAGTCGGCTATCCGGTACGCAAAAATATCCAGTGCAAGGAGACAGAGAGAGAAAACGATAACGAAAATACGCGAGAGCCCGACGCTTTTATCATTGTTCCAGTTCACGGGATAAACACGCCCTTTCCATAGAATTGAGTAGAGTATAACATTCTGATAATCGAATGTCAATAAAAAATTATCGAAAAACAATAATAATCGTAAAAGAAGATCGGCTCCTTCCCGAATGAATGGAAAGAAGCCGGGCGTTTATTCACTTTTTCGTCAGCGCTCTTTTTACCGCGCCCTTGGGGTCTTTTATGAGCAGTATCGCCAGCCATATCACCAGCGCCAGGGCTATCACCGAAAGGCCCAAAAAGGCGTCGTTTGCCATGTCGGCCAGTTCGGGAGTGAAATATGCCTCCCTTAGCTCAACATACTCGAATACGGCGTCCACCAGCCACATGAGGGATGCGCCCCAAAGCATGAAGCAGAGAACGCCCAAGCGCATTTCGTCGTTTTTCCTGCGATACCACAGGACGGTGAAAACGACGGCGGCGAAAACTGTCAGCAGAAGCGTCATTTTAACCCTCCTGGGCGGCCTTCCCGGAGCGCCGGATTATGGCGTCGGCCACGGCGCAGACGACACCCCAGACGGCGGTTACGAGAGCGCACATGGCAACTCCCACGGTGGATATCTCGTGGAGCATGTCGGCGGTGTCAGCAGGATCCCCCATGGCCGTAAGGAACGGGAACCAGGGGACTACCTCCCCGTGCCAAAGGTGCTCGAAGGCCAGAAGGATGACCCCGCCCCAGAGAAGATAGGAAAGCCAGCGGAGCTTGCGGCTCCAGGGGATGACGGCCTTTTCCTCGATTACGGCGTCGGGGGCTTTTTTGAGCCTCTCCGCCTCTTTTTTTATTTCGCTTTTCCTCACGACGGCGGCCGCCGCGGTGACGACAACGGCTTCAGCCGCGCCTGCCAGAAAACAAGCCATTTTCAGAGCTCCTTTCAATGTTCTCATAAGAACATTATATCTGTTGCTGATTTGTTTTTCAAGAAATTTTATAGGCTTCTTCCAGGGGAAGAGCTTTAATTTTCTTTTTTCCGGCAGCTCCGGCTGCACTCCTCGCAGCTGCCGCAGCAGCTTCCGCAGGAGCCCTTTTTCCGCAATACGCGGACAAAGGCGAACACCAGAACGGCGATGACCGCCGCCAGTATTATTATACTCTGTATATTCATATCAAATAAGCAGTATCGCAACGGCCCGGACGATCAGGGCCACAATCCAGGCGATGACACACTGTCCCACCACCACCAAAAACGCCCATCTGCCGCCCAGCTCCCGGCGCACCGCGGCGATAGCCGCCACGCAGGGGGTGTACAACAGGCAGAAGGCCAAAAGCGACAGGCAGGAGGCGGGGGAGAGGATAGAAGTTATTCCCGCGCCGCCGAAAAGGACGGTGAGGGCGGAAACCACGCTCTCCTTTGCCATGAAGCCGGCCACAAGAGAGGTGACGAT
>JAFYCQ010000024.1 GCA_017539635.1 Oscillospiraceae bacterium | reverse complement strand
GGCCTCAGCCAGGATATTGCCGACGAGACCATGCGTAACTTCCGGGAGCTGGCCGACGGTGGCCGGGGCATCCTTATGATAACCCACGATATCGACGTCGCGCTCCAGGTGGCGGACAGGATAGCCGTCTTTTACGACGGCAGGACCGTTGACGAGTGCGACCGGGACTCCTTCCTCAGGGGCGGCGACGCCTTAAAGCACCCCTACACCAGGGCTCTTTGGGCGGCGCTGCCCCAGAACGGCTTCAAGGCCGTATCACCGGAGGACTTTATGGAGGAGGCTGCGCCATGACGGAAGAACGCACAGAAAAAAGCTGCGAGGTAATTTTAGAGGCAAGAGACGTGAGCTTCCGCTACGGCGGCGGCCCATGGATACTGCAAAACGTAAATCTCGCCATAAAGAGGGGAGAGCGGGTGGGCCTCGTGGGGCCCTCCGGCTACGGAAAGAGCACCCTTTCCCGCATTTTGGCCGGGTATGAAAGGCCGACAAAGGGCAGCGTCCTCTGGAAAGGAGCGCCCCTGCCGAAACGTGGATACTGCCCCGTGCAGATGATATATCAGCACCCGGAAAAGGCGGTAAATCCCCGGTGGAGGATACAGGACACCCTCTGCGAGGCCTGGACGCCGGACGACGAGCTTCTAAAAGAGCTTCGCATAAACAAGGAGCTCTGGTTCAGGCGCTGGCCCAACGAGCTTTCCGGCGGCGAGCTGCAAAGGTTCTGCGTGGCCAGAGTATTGGGGCCGAAAACAGAGTTTCTCATAGCCGACGAGATGAGCACCATGCTGGATGCCATAACCCAGGCCCAGATCTGGAGCGTGCTTTTGGATCAGGTGAAAAAGCGGGATCTCGGCCTTCTCGTAATCACCCACAGCATGCCCCTGGCGGAAAAGCTCTGCACCCGCATAGTCGATCTTACGGAACTGAACCTGGTGGGACACGATGAATAAAGAATTGACAAATCACCGAGGTTAGCATATACTAACCTATAAGGAGGGGTATAACGTATGAAAAAGACTTATAAAATAGAAGTGGACTGCGCAAACTGCGCCAACAACATGGAAGAGGCGGCTAAAAAGGTGCCCGGAGTTAAGGACTGCGCCGTCAGCTTCATGACTCTGAAAATGAAGGTGGAATTTGAGGAGGGCGCGGAGATAAACGCCGTAATGAAGGACGTTTGCGCCGCCTGCAAAAAGGTCGAGGACGACTGCGAGATATTCATTTAAGATTTAAGCCGGGTGCGTCAAATGAACAAGAAACAGAAAAATCTGCTCATACGCATCATCATTGCTGCGGTGTTCTTTGTGCCGCTGTACCTCATTTCCGAGGGGATAGTGCGCGTATCTCTCCCTGAGCCAGCCATACTCGTTCTGTTTCTCATACCCTATCTTATAATAAGCCACGACATTCTGCGGAAAGCATTTAACGGTATGAAAAACCGTCAGATGTTCGACGAGAATTTCCTTATGACCATAGCTACAATAGGCGCTATCGTCCTGGGGGAATACGGCGAGGGCGTGGCCGTCATGCTCCTTTATCAGGTGGGGGAGCTGTTCCAGAGCATCGCCGTGGGCAAGAGCCGGAAGAGCATAACCGAGCTCATGGACATAAGGCCGGACTATGCCAATATAGAAGTTGACGGGGAAATCGAGCAGGTCGATCCCGACGAGGTGGAGGTCGGCAGCATCATAATCGTAAATCCCGGGGAGAAGATACCCTTAGACGGTGTCATAGAGGAGGGGGATTCCTCTCTCAACACCGGCGCCCTGACGGGCGAGAGCCGTCCCCGGGACGTGACGCCGGGGGACGAGGTGCTCTCCGGCAGCATAAACATGTCCGGCGTTCTGAAAATACGCACAACGACGCAGTTCGACGAATCCACCGCCTCCAAGATACTGGACCTGGTGGAAAACGCCGCCTCACGAAAATCCAGGTCGGAGAGCTTCATATCGAAGTTTGCCAGGGTATATACCCCCATCGTCTGCTTTGCCGCCCTGGCGCTGGCGGTGCTGCCTCCCTTATTCATAATGATGACGAAGATCGGCATGGATGATTACTCGGGCATCGGCGCGATCTGGGGAGACTGGGTGCTTCGGGCCTGCACGTTTCTGGTCATAAGCTGCCCCTGTGCCGTCGTCATAAGCGTTCCCCTGAGCTTTTTCGCGGCCCTGGGCGGGGCCTCCCGGGAGGGCATACTCATAAAGGGCTCCAATTATCTTGAAACCCTTTCAAAGGTCAGGACCATAGCCTTTGACAAGACAGGCACCATAACAAAAGGCAATTTTGCCGCCACCGCCGTCCACCACAGTCCTATTAAGGACGATAAGCTTTTTGAATTTGCGGCCCTGGCCGAGTGCCATTCCTCCCATCCCATAGCCCGGAGCCTCCAGGCGGCTTACGGCAAATACATAGACGCCTCCCGGGTAACGGATGTGCGGGAGATAAGCGGCTGCGGAGTTATAGCCGTCATAGACAGGCTTGAAGTCGCCGTAGGCAACGAAAAGCTGATGGAAAAAATAGGCGCTGAATACCACCAGTGCCACTCCGTCGGCACGATAATACATATCGCCCTGGGCGGCGCTTACTGCGGCCATATCGTTATTACCGACGAATTAAAGGAAAACTCAAAAGAGGCCATGGATGCCCTTAAAAAGGCGGGCGTCACCAAAACCGTCATGCTCACCGGCGACGCCAAGTCCGTTGCCGCCAAGGTAGCCGCCGAGGTGGGACTCACCGACTACCGGGCCGAGCTGCTGCCCGCCGACAAGGTGGCCTGCGTGGAGGAGCTGTTAGCCGGGTGCTCCGGGAACGGAAAGCTGGCCTTTGTGGGCGACGGCATCAACGACGCCCCGGTCCTCTCCCGTGCCGATATCGGCATAGCCATGGGGGCATTGGGCTCCGACGCCGCCATAGAGGCCGCCGATGTGGTTTTGATGGACGACGACCCGTTAAAAATCGCCAAGGCAATAAAAATAAGCCGGAAATGCATCGGCATAGTCAGGCAGAACATAATTATTGCCCTGGGCGTGAAGCTTGTCTGCCTTTTGCTCGCGGCCATTGGCGTCGCCAATATGTGGGTGGCGATAATCGCCGACGTGGGCGTTATGATCCTGGCGGTGCTCAACGCCATAAGATGTATGTACGTTAAAAAACTGTAAGGGAGAAGAACCATGGAAAAAGCCCTGCTGGCCGTAAGCTTCGGAACATCGGTGCCGGAGGCGGAAAAAGCCATTATAAATGTTGAAGAGACGCTGAGAGGCGCGTTCCCGGACAGAACTCTCCTGCGGGCATATACCAGCCGCATTATCTGCCGGAAGCTGGAAAAAGAGGGCAGACCGGTAATGACTCCGGAGGCGGCTTTTGAACGGCTGATAAAAAACGGCTGCCGGGACGTACTGGTCCAGCCGACACATCTGACCCCCGGGGAAGAGTATGAAAAGCTGCGGGGCATAGCGGAAAAATACCGCGGCAGCTTTGGCGCGCTCAAAATCGGAAAGCCCCTCATTGCAGGCCCGGAGGACATGCTTACAAATGCAAAGGCCGTTTTGGCACATTATCCGGTGACAAAAGGCGCCCTGCTTCTTATGGGCCACGGCACGGCGCATATAGCAAATATGATATATCCCGCAATGCAGACGGCCTTCCGCATTTTGGGCGCTGACAACGTTTTCGTAGGCACGGTGGAGGGCTGGCCGGAGCTGTCAGACGTTATCCATCAGTTAAAGCGCGGCGGCTTTAAGAAAGTCGAGCTGGCGCCCTTTATGCTCGTAGCCGGGGACCACGCCGGAAACGACATGGCCGGAAACACGGCGGGAAGCTGGAAAAACATACTTAAAGCTGAGGGGTTTGAGGTCTCCTGCCACATGGAGGGCATAGGGCAGTGGCAGGAGATAGGGGAAATGTACGCAAGAAAAGCTAAAGAAGCAGACGAAGGCAGGACTTGAAGTGAATAGAAAAAGTTTTCCCAATGCTGTTTTCAGAGTCGGCTTTCTCTTTTTGAGATAAGCCGGCTCTTTTGCAAAAATGCAAAAAAAATCTCTCTTGACCCCAAAATTTCGATTTCGCCTTTCGAAATAGTTGACAGAGGGCAAAAAACCAATCAAATAATGAATGAAAGGCGAAATGTTATGAAAAAGAATTTTGTTAAACCCGCGGCGGCAGCAGGACTTTGCGCCCTGCTCGCATTCGGCGGCATTACCGCCGGGGCCGCATACTCACAGGACGGCGCACAGAACGACCTGCGTCAGAAGGAGCTGGTACAGAACGACAGGATGTCGTTTTTCAGCGGCAATGAGTTTCGGCCGGCCGGTGACAGGATGGGAATGCTCTGCATAGAGCCCGGCTCCGGCAGCTTCAGAATGGAGATTAACGGAGAAGGCGGCCGGATGCAATTCGGAGAAATGAATGACCCGCAGCAGAACGGCCAGATGCCCGG
>JAFYCQ010000023.1 GCA_017539635.1 Oscillospiraceae bacterium | reverse complement strand
CGCTGCTGCCCCTGGAGGATCAGGGAGGAGACCTGTTCTTCGGCGAGCCCATGCTGGATATCAACGACTGGATGAGACTTGCCCCCGACGGCAGGGGCATGATAAACCTTTTGGACTGCGTCAAGCTTGTACGCAATCCCAAGCTATACGCCGCTTTCCTGCTTTGGATGATGTCGGAGCTCTTCGAGCAGCTGCCGGAGGCCGGCGACCTTGAAAAGCCGAAGCTGGTGTTCTTCTTCGACGAGGCCCACATGCTCTTTACTGATGCACCCAAGGCTTTGGTGCAGAAGATAGAGCAGGTGGCAAAGCTCATTCGCTCCAAGGGCGTGGGCATATACTTCGTGACCCAGAGCCCCAGCGACATCCCCGACGCCGTTCTGGCTCAGCTCAGCAACCGGGTGCAGCACGCCCTGCGGGCCTATACCCCGGCGGAGCAGAAGGCAGTTCGGGCGGCGGCCCAGTCTATGCGGCCCAACCCCAACTTCAATGCTGAGGACGTAATTATGGAGCTGGGAGTGGGCAAGGCCCTGGTGTCCCTGCTGGACGAAAACGGCGTTCCCGGTTGCGTCCAGAACGCCTCCATTATCTGCCCCCAGAGCCTTATGGCTCCGGCCGACCCGGTGTCCCGGGCCTCCATGGCCGCGTCAGACGGCATGTCCAAATACGACACGGCGGTGGACAACGTCTCGGCCTACGAGATGCTTGAAGACATGAAGGCCGAGGAGGATGAAAAGGCAAAGCTGGCCGCCGAGCGGGAGCAGCTTGAAAAGGAAAAGGCTGCTTTCGAGGCCCAGAAGGCCAAGGAGGAAGCCGCGGCACAGAAGCAGAAGGAAAACGCAGAGGAAGCCCTCCGCAGAAAGCTGGAAAAGCAGGCTGAAAGGGAGGCCGCGGCTAAACAGCGGGCCTCGGAGCGGAGAAAAGCGCAGATCGAGCGCCACCTCATAAATGCCGGCGCTTCGGCTCTGAAGCGCGGACTTTTCAAAAACCTGTTGAGATAATAGACTAAGGCGGGCTCAGACCGAGCCCGCCTTAAACTATCAATATACCGTGCTTATATGGGCGTCGGCCAGGGCGCAGACGCCGGCGAAATCCACATGGGCGTTATAAAGCCCTTCTAAGCTGTCATGGGCAGCTTTTGCCTCCGCCAAAGCCTTTACCGCCTCCCGTTCCAGCGATTCGGAGAGCCGGGAACAGGTGCGGAAGACCTGTTTTTTCTCCTGGGGCACGTCGGCTATGAGAGCGTCCAGCCTTATATGGCGGAAGGCCTCTCCCTCCCAGGGCCTGCTTCTGGTGCTTGTCGTAAAGGCCAGAGACAGACAGGGGACTATGATGTGCCGTATGTTTTCCGGACGCATTTCGTCAGGGCAGAGGATAAAGCCGCAGCCCCGGCGCCTAAGCTCCGAGGCAGCCTCCTCCATAAATACCGGTGCCAGCCCGTATTCTCCGTCGATGACGCAGACCCTGTCGGCCAGAGTTTTGACGGTCTCGAACAGATCGATACGTCCCCGGCAGGTGAGAGCGCCCAAAAACCTTTTTTTCACAGGCCCCGGCTCAAAGGCTTTCGCCTCACGGGTGATAAAGCCCCGGGCCCTCGACCGGACACGGGCAAGTATCGCAGGTGAGTACAAGGGCGAATACATGTCTCTGACGGCGGCGCCGGAGGCCTCTATCAGGGCATAGGCCCTGTTGTAAAGGGCGCTGCACCTGTCCGTGGCAGACCTGATTTCGTCCCGCAGATTTTGAAGCGCCGCGGCGTCGCAGTAGATCCCTAAATTTAAGTATCTCCCGGCGGCGCCGGGGTATTTTGGCTCTAAAGCGTGGGGCGCCGTGCCGTCCACGTATGCCAGCTTCAGCTCCGGGAAATACACCGCGTCAAGGGACTCCGGATCGCCGGAGCACCAAACGCGCTCAACGGAATACCCCCTGTCGTAAAGCCCCTTCGCCACACGCTTCATGAAGGTGGATTTGCCGCAGCCCGGCCCGCCTTTGATTATGTACAGCACCCCGTCGGACAGCTCTTTCGTAAAGTCGCCGTAAAGGGAATAAAACCCTCCGGGCGCATTCGAGCCCAGAAAGCAGCTTGTTTCAATAGCAGACATTATGTAAACTCCTTTACATTTCTCATGCCATACTATGAAAACAAGAGATGTGCTGTGTATCAAACGCCCTTGTATTTTCTCCTGGTGGCCAGACCGCCGCGGATGTGCCGCTCGGCCTTGTTGAGCTCCAGCACACGCCTCACCTGCCCGTAAAGGGCGGGGTTATATATGACAACCCGCTCGGAAAGGTCCTTATGCACCGTGGATTTAGACACGCCGAAGTGTTTTGCCGCCGCCCGGACGGTGGCCCCGGTATCTATGATGTAGGCGGCGATCTCGCAGGCGCGCTCGCCTAAATTGTCCTTCAAAAGCACCACTCCCTTTATGAGATTTTATGCTCGGGAGGGTCTTTGTATGACGGCGCATCGTTGTTGCAATGGGGCGCTGCGGCTGATATAATGTTTTCAAAAAGCGGGG
>JAFYCQ010000022.1 GCA_017539635.1 Oscillospiraceae bacterium | reverse complement strand
TCCCCAGGTCGCCGGTATAGACCCAGGTGAGGCCGTCGGCGTGGCGCCTCAGCGTCTGGGCCGTCTCCTCGGGGTTTCCGGCGTATTCCTTCATGGCGGCGGGGCCGGAGAGGAGTATTTCGCCCTCTTGGCCATAGGGCAGCTCCTGGTCGGTTCCGGGCTTTACGATTTTTATGTAGGTGTCCGGGAAGGGCAGGCCGATGCTGCCCTCCTTGTGCATGTGGGGCGGGGTGAGGCAGCAGGCGGAGACGGTCTCCGTGGCGCCGTAGCCCTCCCGCACCTGCACCGAGGCGTTGTGGTCGTATAAGAACTTGTCGAATTTCCGCTTTAGCTCAACGGACAGGCTGTCTCCGCCGGAGAAAACGCCCTTTAAGGAGCTCAAATCCGCCCGGTCCATTTTCTTCAGCCTTAAAAGCGCCTCATAAAGCGTAGGGACGCCGGCTATGAAGTTGCACTTGTATTTCGTTATGAGCTTTGCATAGCTCTCCGCGGTGAAGCGGGGCACCAGGATGCACCGTCCGCCGAAGGTCAGCATGGAGTGGACGCACACGCCTAAGCCGAAGCCGTGGAAGATGGGCATGGCGGCCAGCATCCTGTCCCCGGGCCTGAACATGGGGTTCGTGGCGATTATCTGCTGCCCCAATGCGTTAAAATTCTTGTTCGTCAGGACTATGCCCTTGCTGGTGCCGGTGGTGCCGCCGGAGTATAGGACCACCGCCGGATCGTCGCTTTCCCGCTTGACCTTGTAATTCCAGGAGCAGGCACGGCCCAAATGCAGAAAGTCCCGCCAACGGATTATGGGGGCGTCGGAGGGTATCTTCTCTATCCTCCGCCCCTCGGTCAGCATGTAGCCCGCCTTGACCGGGCGGCTCAATGCGTCCTTTATGCTGGCGATTATTATATTCACAAGGCCGGTATTGTGCCGGACGTGCTCGAATTTGTGGTAGAACTGGTCCAGGGTAATGGCGGTTACGCTTTTGGAGGAATTGAGGTAAAACTCGATCTCCTTTTCCGCCGAGAGGGGGTGCACCATGTTGGCTATGCCGCCGATGAGGTTCACGGCGTAAAACATGGCTATCGCCTGAGGGCAGTTGGGGAGAGCTATGGTGACGTTCTCTCCCGCTCTGACGCCTATGGTCTTAAGCGCCTTGGCGCAGGCGTTTATCTCGGCGATAAGCTGCCGGTAGGAGGCCTTTGCCCCCATGAAATCGTAGGCTATATAGTCCGGATATTTGTTCGCGGCAGCCTCCACCGCCTCATACATGCTGCCCTCAAAATAATCCAGGTGCAGGGGAAGCTCGCCGAGGCTGTCCTTCCAGGGTGTCTTTACTGTTGTTTCCGTCATTGTTTTCTCCTTTGATAATCAATTCATTCTATAACAATTCAAACAAAAACGCAATCCTAAAAAGCGTTGTAATATTAGCGGAAAAATGATAAAATCAGTACGGTGATTATTAAATGAGCTACGAAAGACGGGAAATCCCATTAGAAGATATTGAAAGACAGCGGATTTTCGCCGGGAAAACGGCGGAACTGCTGGCGGAAAGGCCCACAAGGCTTGCCCTGGTGGACACCTACGGCTGCCAGCAGAATGAGGCCGACAGCGAAAAAATCAGAGGCATGCTCGCGGAAATGGGCTGCGCCTTCACGGAAAACGAGGCGGAGGCGGACATTATCGTCGTGAATACCTGCGCCGTCAGAGAGCACGCCGAGCAGAGAGCGCTGGGGAACGTGGGGGCTCTGTCCCACACGAAAAAGGCAAAGCCGGACCAGCTCATAGTCCTCTGCGGCTGCATGATGCAGGAGAAGGGCATGGCAGAGCGTATAAAGCGCTCCTATCCTTACGTGGGGCTCGTGTTCGGCACCCACGACCTTTGGCGGTTCCCCGAGCTGTTATATACGGCCCTTACCCGGAAAAAGCGGCTTTTCGCCGTCACCGACACGGACGGCGCCGTCTTTGAGGACATCCCGGAGGTGCGGGACAGGGGAGTCAAGGCCTGGCTCACCATAATGAACGGCTGCAACAACTTCTGCTCCTACTGCATAGTCCCCTATGTCAGAGGGCGGGAGCGGAGCCGCAGGCCGGAAAAAATACTTGAGGACGCTAAAAGGCTCGTCTCCTCCGGGGCAAAGGATATCACCCTTTTGGGACAGAACGTAAATTCCTACGGCCGGGGGCTGGACAGGGCGGTGGATTTCCCCGACCTCATAAAAATGATCGCGGAAATACCGGGGGAGTTTCTCATAAGATTCATGACAAGCCACCCCAAGGACGCCACGGAAAAGCTCTTCAAGACTATGGCGGAGTGCCCCAAGGCGGCCCATCAGCTCCATCTGCCCTTCCAGTCGGGCAGCGACAGGATCCTGCAGAAGATGAACCGGGGCTACACCCGGGAAAAATATCTCTCCCTTGTGGCCCTCGCCCGGAGCTATATGCCGGACATCGTCATAACCAGCGACGTGATAGTCGGCTTCCCCGGGGAGACGGAGGAGGATTTTGAAGACACCCTCCGTCTTGCGGAGGAAGCGGGATTCGACGCTCTCTTTACGTTTATTTACTCAAAGCGCACCGGCACCCCGGCGGCAGAAATGCCCGACCCCTTCACCAGGGCCCAGAAGCAGGTGCGGTTTGACAGACTGTTGAAGCTCCAGGATGCCATATCCGGGGAAAAGCAGGCGGCCTACGTGGGCAAGACCGTGACGGTACTGGTGGACGGGCTTTCCGGAAATG
>JAFYCQ010000021.1 GCA_017539635.1 Oscillospiraceae bacterium | reverse complement strand
CCGAGCCAGAGCGCCGGATCTGTTTTCCAGAAATACCGAAATCTGCATAACTGTCATAGTATTATTCCTCCGTTCTCCAGTTATAGCCTGCGCGCTTACCACAGCTTGCGCTTGTCAATGACACGCGTTGCCTTGCCCTCGGAGCGGGCTATGGTCTTGGGGGCCACAAGGTGTACCTTGGCATAGATGCCCAGCATGGATTTGAGGGCGTCCACGATCTCCTTCTCTCTCGCGGAGATCACGGACACGTTGTCGGAGAACATCTCCGGCGTCATCTCCACGTCGATATCAAAGGTGTCGGCGTTGTTCACGCGGTCAACGGTTATGAGGTAGTTGGCCTGATAGCCCTTCTTCAGCAGGACGGACTCTATCTGAGACGGGAACACGTTCACGCCCTTTATTATCAGCATGTCGTCGCTGCGGCCCATGGGCTTTGCCATCTTGATGAAGGTGCGGCCGCAGGAGCACTTTTTGCGGTTGAGGACGCAGATGTCGCGGGTGCGGTACCTGAGGAGGGGGAAGGCCTTTTTGTCAAGGCTTGTGAATACAAGCTCGCCCTTGGTCCCCTCGGGCAGCACCTCGCCGGTGTTGGGGTCGATTATCTCGGCGTAGAAGTGGTCCTCGTTTATGTGCATGCCGGTCTGCTCCTCGCAGTCGAAGGCCACGCCGGGGCCGGAGATCTCGGTGAGGCCGTAAATGTCATAAGCCTTTATGCCCATGGTCTGCTCGATATCCCGGCGCATTTCCTCGGACCAGGCCTCGGCGCCGAAGATGCCGGCCTTGAGGGGGATATCCTCGGGCTTCATGCCCATTTCCTTCATCGTTTCGCCGATGTAGGCGGCGTAGGTGGGGGTGCAGCAGAGGATGGTGGCGTTTAAGTCCTTTATGAACATTATCTGCCGCTCGGTATTGCCGGAGGAGGCGGGAACGGTGAGACAGCCCACCTTGTGGCTGCCGCCGTTGAGTCCGGCGCCGCCGGTAAAGAGGCCGTAGCCGTATGCCACGTGGCAGACGTCCTTTTCGCTGCCGCCGGCGGCCACGATGGCCCTGGCGCAGCAGTCGTCCCACAAGTCGATGTCCTCCTGGGTGTAGAAGGCCACGACCCGCTGACCCGTGGTGCCCGAGGTGGAGTGGATGCGGACGCACTCATCAAGCGGTACGGCCAGAAGACCGTAGGGGTAGGCCTTTCTCAGATCCTCCTTGGAGATGAAGGGCAGCTTGCATATATCGTCGATGCCCTTGATATCCTCGGGCCTGACTCCCTTTTTCTCCATGAGGTCACTGTAATAG
This sequence comes from Oscillospiraceae bacterium, assembly GCA_017539635.1. GTDB lineage: Bacteria > Bacillota > Clostridia > Oscillospirales > Oscillospiraceae > RGIG6969. The sequence goes on along the minus strand of JAFYCQ010000021.1, from coordinate 1,131 downwards.
GGGACGTTGTCCCAGACGTGTTTTACCTGTTCGACAAGGAGCTTTGACTGGTGCTCCTTGATCTTGTCCGCCGGCATGGTCTCCCATTCCGGCTGGAAATAGCGCTTTTCCTCTGACAATTTACTCACCTCACTATAATTGACCGGTCAGTCCTGTCCTCTGCCGAGGGCGAAGGCCTTGCGGTTCAGTTCAAGGAATTTTTCCGGCACGCAGGCGGTAATGGAATCCTGCCACGCGCTCTCCGGGAAGTCGAAATATTTGCTGAGACGGCCCATGAGGACGATATTCACGGCCTTGGAAGAGCCCGCCTGCTCGGCTAAGGAGAGAGCGTCTATATCGTCCACCCGGACGCCCTTTTCCCGCATTTTCTCAATAAGCCCCTCGGGGTACTGGGCAGCGCCGGTTATGACGGGCATGGGGTCTGTCTTCTGGGTGTTGGTGACTATGGCGCCGTCGGGCTTGAGATACTCCAGCCACCGGGCGGCCTCAAGCTGCTCAAAGGAGACGATGAGGTCGGCCTCGCCCTTGTCGATTATGGGGGAATAGACCTTGTCGCCGTAGCGGACGTAGGTGACGACGCTGCCGCCCCGCTGGCTCATGCCGTGGACCTCGGAGACCTTCACGTCGTAGCCCCGGGATAAAAGCAGGTGGCCCAAAAGCTTGCTGGCAAGTAAGCTGCCCTGGCCGCCTACGCCGACTATCATGATGTTCTTTACCATTTTACTTCCCCTCCTTCAGAGCGCCGAACTTGCACAGCTGCTGGCAGACGCCGCAGCCCACGCAGAGGGTGCCGTCAACGGCGGCCTTGTCTCTCATGCTGATGGCGGGGCAGCCGATGCGCATGCAGCTCTTGCAGCTGACGCACTTGTCCCGGTCAACAGTGAGGGGCGGCTTGTGCTTTACGTATTTGAGAAGAGCGCAGGGCCGGCGGCTTATGATGACCGAGGGCTCCTGGGCGGCCAGCTCCTCCTTTACGGCCTTGTCGCAGGCGGCCAGGTCGTAGGGATCGACCACACGGACGCGGTTTATGCCCATGGCCCGGCAGAGGGATTCCAGATCTATCTTGCCCGCCGGGTCGCCCTTGATGTTGTAGCCGGTGGTGGGGTTCTGCTGGTGGCCGGTCATGCCGGT
>JAFYCQ010000277.1 GCA_017539635.1 Oscillospiraceae bacterium | reverse complement strand
GGTTGAAGGCCAGCAGCACGCCGGTCACGACGGCGGACAGGTCGCCGATCGTGGAGGGGCGTTTCGTGATCTTTTCAAAGACGTATTCCGAAATGACCGCGGCGCAGGCGCAGACGGCCACGACGGCGATCGCGCGCGCCCCGAAGAAGAGTATCGAGGCTATGAAGGCCGGTATGAGCGCTATGAGGACGATGCCCATTATCTTGCGGGTCGTCATGGGAGCGCGCACGTGGGGGGATACTGAAACTATCAAATTCTCGCTCATTCCGTTTTCGCCTCCTCCGCCGCTTTTTTAGCCTCGGCCTTGGCCTTTGCCTTTTCAGCCTCGGCCTTTTTCTTATCCTGATAGGCTCTCAGTGTCTGCTTTGCCAGCTTGTTGGTCTGCACCAGAGGTCTTCTGGCGGGACAGATGAAGCTGCAGCAGCCGCATTCCATGCAGATATTGACCCGCAGCTTTTCAAGCATTTCCCCGTCCCCCAGCTGAAATGCCGTGTCAATGTCGGCGGGCATGAGCTTCAAGGGGCAGGCGGCTATGCAGCGGCCGCACTTGATGCAGGGCTGCGCCTTGGGTATCTCCGCGTCCTTGGCGTCAAAGGCCAGAATGGCGTTTGTGCTCTTTAATATGGGCTGCTCGAGATCCGGAACGGCAATGCCCATCATGGGGCCGCCGTAGAGGACCTTCTTGGGCTCGGATTTGAAGCCGCCGCAGAACTCGAAAACGTCCTTCATGGGCGTGCCGATGGGGACGATGACGTTCTTGGGCTCCTTGACCGCGGAGCCGTCCACCGTAACGACCTTTTCAACGAGGGGCATGCCGGTGTTTATATATCTGGCAATGCAGGCCAGCGTGGTGCAGTTGATGACGACCGCGCCCACGTCCAGAGGCAGCTTGCCCTCCGGCACCATTCTGCCGGTGACGTTGTAAATGAGGACTTTTTCGCCGCCCTGGGGGTAGAGAGGCGGTAAAGCCATGACCTCCACGCCCTCCATGCCGTTGGTGAGCTCCTGGAACTTCTTTATGCACTCCGGCTTGTTGTTCTCAATGCCGAAGACTATGCGCTTGACTTTAAGATACTCCTTGAGCATTTTCACGCCGTCCATGATGAGGTCGGCGTTATCCAGCATATTGCGGGTATCCGAGGTTATGTAGGGCTCGCACTCCGCGCCGTTTATGATGACCGCCTCGATCTGATTCAAGTCCTTGACAGTCAGCTTGACAGCGGTGGGAAAGCCCGCGCCGCCCAGGCCCACCACGCCGGAATCCCGGACGGCAGCCAGAAAGCTCTGCAGATCCGTGACCTCGGGGGCCTTGACAGTTTCTGCGACCTCCTGATTTCCGTCTGTCTCAATGAAAATCGTCTGGACGAAGGCGCCGCTGGAGACGAGCACGCCGTCCACCTTCTTCACCGTGCCGGACACACCGGAATAGATGGGAGAGGACACAAAGCCCCCCGCTTCCGCCAAAAGCTGTCCCACCTTGACGGCGTCCCCGGCCTTGACAACAGGCTTGGCCGGAGCGCCGATGTGCATCGACATCGGTATGGTGACCATGGCCGGCACGGGTATGCGCACCGGCGGCATAGCCGCCGTATTCTTTCTGTGCGGAGCGTGAACTCCGCTCAGTCTTCTGATCCCCACGTTCTTCTCTCCTCCGCTCTATTATGTATGAAGAAAACCAATCAGTCCTCAAAGAATTTCTTGTGGATGGCTTTAACGGCCCTGTCGGCCTCGTCCTCGGCCACCAGCACTGAGACCTTGATCTCGCTGGTGGAGATCATGCCGATGTTCACCTTGGCGTCATACAGCGCCTCGAACATCAGAGCGGCGATGCCGGCGGAGGACATCATGCCTGCGCCCACGATGCTGACCTTGGCGATTGAGGTGTCCACGTCCATGAGCTGGAAGCCTATGGCCTGCTCATGCTCCTTGAGTACGGTCACGGCCTCCTCCGCACAGTGGCGGGGCACCGTGAAGCTTATATCCTGCGCTCCCTCGCGTCCAATGGACTGGAGGATGATGTCCACGTTGATCTTCGCCTGGGCGAGGACGCGGAACACCTTGAAGGCTATGCCCGGCTCATCCTTGAGCCCCACGAGGGCAATACGTGCTACGTCTGAATCCTTGGCTATACCGGAAATCTTTGTCTGTTCCACTTTCGTGACCTCCTTGACTTTTGTGCCGGGCTTGCGCTCAAAGCTGGAGAGCACCTCCAGCTCCATTCCGTAGCGCTTCGCCATTTCCACCGAGCGGTTGTGGAGCACCTGGGCGCCCAGGGACGCCAGCTCCAGCATCTCGTCGTAGGTTATTTCATCCAGTTTTTTTGCTGTGGGTACCTTTCTGGGGTCGGCGGTGTAAACGCCGTCCACGTCCGTGTAAATCTGACACAGATCGGCGTGGAGGGACACCGCTATGGCGACGGCGGTGGTATCCGAGCCGCCGCGGCCCAGCGTGGTGATATCCCCGTATTTATTTATGCCCTGGAAGCCGGCCACGAGAACTATCCTCTTCTTGTCCAGCTCCTCCTTGATCCTGTCGCCGGTAACGGCCTTTATCCTGGCGTTGCCGTAATCGGAATTGGTGCTCATGCCTATCTGCCAGCCCAAAAGGGATATGACGGGCATGCCCATTTTCTCAAGGCACATTGCGCACAGCGCTATTGAGATCTGCTCGCCCGTGGAGAGGAGCATATCCATCTCTCTCTTCGAGGGAGCCGGATTGATCTCTCCGGCCTTTTCGATGAGGTCGTCCGTGGTGTCGCCCTGAGCCGACAGGACCACGACCACGTCGTTGCCTGCCTTGTACGTGTCGGCGATTATCCCCGATACCCGCTGGATCCTTTCAGCGTTGGCAACGGAGCTGCCGCCGAATTTCTGAACTATCAATGCCATTTATACATTCCTCCGGTTCTCACTCAAGTATGCGGAACGCGGTCTCCGCGCCTTTATCGTCCAAAATACCCATAAGGGTCTTTTTGTCCATCGCCTCCGTGACGCCGCCTTGGCACAATGGGAAGGTGGAACGCAGCCACAGAAGCGACCAG
>JAFYCQ010000276.1 GCA_017539635.1 Oscillospiraceae bacterium | reverse complement strand
GTGCCATCCGTTTTGATGGGAATGATACAAGCGCAGCTTACAATGCCGACTTTTGCCTCTTTATGGAGCGATATGAGGCTGAACGGGAGAAACTGGAAACCTATTGGATAGACCAGGAATCCTTTGACAGCTGGTTTGAACGGGAACTGGCTTATTATGCCGATACCCGGCTGGAGAACAGGGCTGTTGAGACTCTTTCAGATGCAGAGCGAATCCAGCGCCGCAATGAACTTGACCGCAAGCGCATGGAAGAAATGAAAAAAGCCGCCGAAGAGAACGGCGGGAATAACAGGTCATAAAAGGGATCACCCTTTTACATAAATTTTAATTTGCCTGGGCGAAAGGAAGATTGATAACATTTGAGATTACCTAACGGATATGGAAGCGTAAAGAAAATGTCCGGAAAACGCAGAAAACCTTACATGGTAAGTAAAACGATCGGATGGGAATTTGACCCGGTCAAAGATAAACAGGTGCAGAAAAAAGCCGTCATCGGCTACGCGTCAACACGTGCCGAAGCCTTGCAGATGTTAGCGGAATACAACAAAAACCCCTTTGACTTAAATGAGGCAAAAGCCACGTTTAAGGAAGTCTATGAGCAGTGGTCAAAAGTCAAATATCCCACGATCTCCAAGTCCAATGTGCATGGCTATGAAGCCGCCTATCGGGTGTGTGGAGAGCTCTACAACAAGGTCTTCAAGGATATCCGACTCGTTGATCTCCAGCGCGTTGTGGATTCTTGCGGCAAAAACTATCCTTCTTTGAGGAAACTGAGAGTTCTGTTCAACCAGCTCTATGAATTTGCCCTGCGGAACGATATATGCAGCAAGGACTATTCCAAGTTTGTGGATATCCTCCGGCATAAGAACAAGAATCAAGACCAGAGAAGCCACAACAGATTCAAAAAAGCAGAGATTGAGCGTCTTTGGCAGATCACCGACCAGCCCTATTACCAGATCGTCCTCATGCTGATATATAACGGCTGCCGCATTTCAGAATTCCTGGATCTCAAAAAGGAAAATGTCAACCTGGAAGAACAATACTTTGATATCGTTTCCAGCAAGACCGAAAACGGGATCCGCCGAGTTCCGATTGCCGACAAAGTGCTGCCTTTCTACAAGGCGTGGTATGACAGCTCTGACTGTTCGTATCTGATCCACACGCCGGATAACGAACACTTTGAGTACCGCAACTACTATGACAGCTACTGGCGGCCGCTTATGGAAAACCTCGGTTTCGAGCACAAGCCGCATGACACCCGGCATACATGTATTTCTCTGCTGGCAGAGGCCCATGTGGATCAGACCATGATCAAGAAAATCGTAGGTCATTCAGGTTCCATGACGCTCACAGAGCGAGTCTATACCCACCTTGACACCGAAGCACTGGTGGAAGCCATCAACAAAATATAAGGACATGGCTTGATAATGGCGGGTACAAAAAACAAGAGATGCCCTCCTTGCGGATGACATCTCCTGTAAATTCAGTTTTTCATGCTGAGATTTTTGCTACCTGCTTGCTACCTGCTCGCTGCCTACGCACGAAAACAGGCCACTATCCAGCGCAACTTATCGCCTCAAAAAGTTTGTATTTTCGGCATAAAAGCGTCGAAAAACGCATAAAAGCGCGGTGAAAAGTTGAGAACAAACGGTGCTTTTTATCTCTTGGAGAACTGGGGTGCACGACGTGCTGCTTTGAGACCGTACTTCTTGCGCTCCTTCATTCTCGGGTCGCGGGTGAGGAAGCCGGCGGCCTTGAGGGCCGGGCGGTATGCCTCATCCACCTTGAGGAGGGCGCGGGCGATGCCGTGACGGATGGCGCCGGCCTGGCCGGTGACGCCGCCGCCGGCGACGGTGGCCTCTATGTCAACCTTGTCGATAAGGCCGAGGGTGTTGAGAGGCTGGCGGACGATGAGCTTTAAGGTGTCAAGGCCGAAATAATCGTCGATGTCACGGCCGTTGACGGTGATCCGGCCGGTCCCGCCGGGGAAAAGATGCACTCTGGCGACGGAGGACTTCCGGCGTCCGGTGCCGTACATATACGGTTTCTTGCTCTGATACATTCTGCGCTACCTCCTTATTCCTGCGTCCATGCTTCGGGCTTCTGAGCTTCGTGCTTGTGCTCGGCGCCGGCATAGACGTGCAGGCGGCCCATGGCGTTCTTGCCCAGGGTGTTCTTGGCCATCATACCCTTGACGGCCAGCTCCATGGCCAGCTCGGGGCGCTCGCTCATAAGGCGGTCATACTTGACCTCTTTGAGGCCGCCTATCCAGCCGCTGTGACGGCGGGAGTACTTCTGCTGGAGCTTGTTGCCGGTGAGGACAGCCTGTCCGGCGTTGATGATGACTCCGAAATCGCCGCAGTCCACGTTGGGGGTGTAGTCGGGCTTGTGCTTTCCGCGGAGCAGCACGGCGGCTGTCGCCGCGGTACGGCCCAGCGGCTTTCCGGCAGCGTCGAGGACGTACCATTTACGGGAAACGGTCTCCTTCTTCGCAAGTGTGGTTGACATTGAGATTCCTCCGATATTTGAAAAATATTTTGACAAAAATTCATACGCCAATTAAAATGTTTTCAGGCGTGCCATATAGTAATACCACAACGGCCGCACCATGTCAATAGCGGTTTTCAAAAATTTTATCATCTTCCGGCGCAAACTCCCGTTTTCTCGGTTTTACGCCGTTTTACTCGTAAATACTCGAAATTATTTTTCTTTTTTTGAGGGCTTTTTTATGGAACATCTCACAAGCATCGTCCGGCGCTGCGTCGAGGATTACAACATGATCGCCCAGGGCGACACGATTGCCGTGGGCATCTCCGGTGGCAAGGACTCCCTCACCCTCCTGTGCACCCTGGCGAAATTGAGGAGCTTCTACCCCAAGCGCTTCCAGCTCCATGCCATAACCCTCTCATTAGGCTTTGAGGGCATGGACTTTTCCGGGGTCAGGGAGCTCTGCCGGGAGCTGGATGTGCCTTATACAATTAAAGATACCGACATAAAGAGCGTGGTCTTTGACCAGCGGCGGGAGTCAAACCCCTGCTCTCTCTGCGCCAAGATGCGCCGGGGAGCCCTGCACGACGCCATGCTGGAGCTGGGGATAAAAAAGATAGCCCTGGGCCACCATTTTGACGACGCCATCGAGACATTTTTCCTCTCCCTGTTCTATGAGGGGCGGCTTTCCTGCTTCCAGCCCGTGACCTACATGAGCCGCACGGGCATAACCCAGATACGGCCCCTTTTGTACGTGGGCGAGGGTACAATACGGAACTTCGCGGAGAGATACGATCTGCCGGTGGTGGCAAACCCCTGCCCCGAGGACGGCAAAAGCCGCCGGGAGGACGTGAAGGTCCTCATTCGGGAGCTCACGGAAAAATACCCCGATTTGCGAAACAAGGTCTTCGGGGCAATGCAGCGCCTTCCTCTGGAGGGCTGGCAGCCACGCCCCCGGGAACTCAGGCATAAAGACAGGGAGGACTGAAATGAACTGGCTTGAAATATCCGCAGATACGACGCCGGAAAGGCTTGATTTACTTACCTCACGCCTCACGCTTTTGGGGGCGGACAGCCTCATAATTGAGGACGAGGCCACCTTCCGGGCTTTTCTGGAGGAGAACAAAAAATACTGGGATTATATTGACGAAAAGCTGGAAAGCTCCATGAAGGGGCTTTGCCGCGTGCGGTTTTATCTTGAGGACAGTGAGAGCGGTCGGGCGGAGCTCTCCCGTATAACCTCCTCCCTGCCGGAATACGTCTTCACCAGCCGAACTGTCAAGGACGAGGACTGGGAGAACAACTGGAAGCGGTACTATAAGCCCGTGGCCGTGGGCGACCGGCTGCTAATAGTCCCAGAGTGGGAGGAGCTGCCGGAGACGGACAGGGTCCCCCTGCGTCTTGACCCGGGCCTCATTTTCGGCACGGGAGCGCATCCCACCACCCAGATGTGCCTGCGGGAGATAGAAAAAAACGCCCCCGGCAGGAGCGTTCTGGATCTTGGCTGCGGCAGCGGCATACTGGCCATCGCCGCCCTGCTTTTGGGGGCTTCCAAAGCCGTGGGCGTGGACGTGGACGAAAACGCCCCCAAGGTGGTAATGGCGAATGCCGCGTTGAACGGCATCACCGGAGAAAAGCTCCGGGTATTTGCCGGGGATATTGGAGAAAAGCGGGTAAAAGCCCGGCTGACAGGCGAGAAATACGGCCTCATTCTGGCAAACATCGTGGCGGACGTTATAATCGCCCTGGCCCCATCTGTGCCGGAATTACTG
>JAFYCQ010000275.1 GCA_017539635.1 Oscillospiraceae bacterium | reverse complement strand
GGCGCGGGATTTGTTGGGGAAAAGCTGATGGGGGAGGCACGGGCCGTCGTCTCTCTGCGCATTTTCTCCCTCGACATGCCCTTTATCTCCATGGGGGCCGTGCTGGGCGGTTACTTTACCGCCAGAAAAAAGGCCGGAATTTTGGCCGCAATACAGCTTTTTGAGCAGATAGTGAGGATAGCTGCCACCATGGCGGCCCTGCGAAGCATTGATGTGGGCAGCCTGGAGAGCTCCTGCGCCGCAATGGTTTTCGGCTCCGTATCAGGGGAGACTGCGGGCTTTCTGCTCTCGGCTGTGCTGTTCATTATAGACCGAAGAGCCTTGAAAATCGGCAATTCCCCGCCGGGAGTTTTCCGGCGCATTATTAAGATCGCCCCGCCGTTGGCCGTGGCCGCCTACGTCAGGACGGCCCTCAACGCCCTTTGCGGAATGCTGGTGCCCCGGGGACTGCGCTCTTACGGCGCGGAAGCCGAGGCGGCGCTTTCCTCCTACGGCGTCATAAACGGCATGGCGCTGCCGATAGCCGCCTTTCCCTCGGCGCTGTTTTTATCTGTTGCCGAGCTCGTTGTGCCTGAAATGACCGAGGCGCAGGTGAAGGGCAGCTGGGAGAGAATAAAGTCTATGGTGTCAAGTCTGCTCGTCTGCTGCCTTGCCGTATCACTTGCGATAATGCTGCTGTTGCTGCTTCTGTCGGATTTTCTGGGACAGCTTTTCTACAAAAGCTCTGAAGTTGGGGCGTATATCAGGGCTTTTTCCTTTCTCATGCCTGTAATGTATCTGGACACGGTGACGGACGGAATACTGAAAGGCCTGGGGCAGCAGCTTTATACCATGAAGGTCAATATCGCCGACTCAGCCTTGTCCCTGCTGCTCATATTCCTGCTGCTGCCCTCCTTTGGGACGTCGGGGTATATGGTGATGCTCTATTTTACCGAAATCTTCAACTTTGTTTTAAGTATAGGAAGGCTTTTCTTTATAGTTTACCGAAGTGAAGAAAAAATCGTCAGAAAAGCAAAAAAGCCGCCTGCCTTCTATTGAAATTTACATAGTTTTTTGTTATTATAAGAAAGTTAAAATGGCAGGGTATTGGTAATTATATGACAAGGAGGGGCTGGGGAAGTTGGACAGGCAGTTAAAATACGACCTTGAAAAATATGCCTACGAGATAAGGATAGCAACCGTTGAGACGATTGCCGCCCGGGGCTTCGGCCACATCGGCGGCTCACTTTCGATCGCGGATGCGCTGGCGGTTTTATACGGCTCGCTTATGCGCATAGACCCCGGGGATCCGGTGCGTCCGGACAGGGACAAGCTGGTCTGCTCAAAGGGCCACGCCGGCCCCGCTATTTATGCGGCTCTTGCCCTGAAGGGCTATTTCCCCAGGGAGGAGCTTAAAACGCTCAATCAGCCGGGCACGAAGCTTCCCAGCCACTGCGACAGGAACAAGACCCCCGGCGTGGATATGACCACCGGCTCATTGGGACAGGGCTCGTCTCTCGCCTGCGGCATGGCCCTGGGGGACAGGCTCATGGGGAGAGACTCCAAGACGTATCTAATCCTGGGCGACGGTGAGTGCGATGAAGGCCAGGTCTGGGAGGCGGCCATGTTTGCCTCCGCCAAAAAGCTTAACAACATGGTCTGGCTCATTGACTGGAACAAAAAGCAGCTTGACGGGCCGGTGAAGGAAATACTCGACACTCTGGATTTTGAGAAAAAATTCCGCTCCTTCGGCTTTGACGCCGTTACGGTAAACGGAAACGACGTGGAGGAGCTGTATGAGGCCATGACAAAAGCCTCATTAAAGCCCGTGGCCGTTATTATGGACACAGTCAAGGGCAAGGGCGTCAAAGAGGTTGAGGAGACTCTCTCAAACCACAGCATGAACGT
>JAFYCQ010000274.1 GCA_017539635.1 Oscillospiraceae bacterium | reverse complement strand
TCTCCGTTCTCGTAAAGGGCGGCCACGCCCTTTCGGAGGCCAACGACGCCTTGTTCACAGGCGGTGAAGTCTTTTGGCTCCGGGGCCGGCGGATAGATAACCCCAACACCCACGGCACCGGCTGTACGCTTTCAAGCGCCATAGCCTCTCACTTAGCTCTGGGAAAGCCCCTGCCGGAGGCGGTCAGGGCGGCAAAGGAATACCTGACCGGCGCTTTGGCGGCAGAACTCGACCTGGGCCGGGGCTCGGGGCCCCTGGATCACGGATATGTATTAAGGAGGGCATAATGATGCGTGAATATTTAACTCAAATGGAGGCGGCGAAAAAGGGAATAATCACCCCGGAAATTTCGGCCGTCGCCGAAAAGGAATACAGAACGCCGGAGGAGATAGCGGACCTTGTGGCCCGGGGCCAGGCGGCAATATGCGCCAACAGGCTCCACACCTGCCTCCGGCCCAACGGCGTGGGCAGCATGCTCCGCACCAAAATCAACGTCAACCTCGGCGTCTCCAAGGATTGCCGGGACTATGACGAGGAGATGAAAAAGGTCATGGCCGCCGTCAATATGGGGGCCGAGGCCATTATGGATCTGTCCTCCCACGGGGACACCCAGGTCTTCCGGAAAAAGCTCGTTTCCGAGTGCCCCGCCATGATAGGCACCGTGCCGGTCTATGACGGTGTCCTGCATTACCGCAGGGACCTTTCCGAGCTCTCCGCCAAAGACCTCATCGATGTGGTGCGCCTCCACGCGGAGGACGGAGTGGACTTCATGACCCTACACTGCGGCATAACGAGAAAGACCATAGAGCAGATAAAAAAGCACAAAAGAAAGATGAACATCGTCTCCCGGGGCGGCTCTCTTGTGTTCGCCTGGATGTGCATGACCGGGGAGGAAAACCCCTTTTATGAGTACTACGACGAGATCCTGGATATCTGCCGGGAGTACGACGTGACCATCTCCCTCGGCGACGCCTGCCGTCCCGGCTGCCTCGCCGACGCCGGGGACGTCTGCCAGATAGAGGAGCTGGTGCGCTTAGGCGAGCTTACAAAAAGAGCCTGGGAAAAGGACGTTCAGATTATGGTGGAGGGCCCCGGCCACATGCCTCTGGATCAGATAGAGGCCAATATGAAGCTTCAGCAGACCATTTGTCTGGGTGCGCCCTTCTATGTGCTGGGGCCGCTTGTTACGGACATCGCCCCCGGCTACGACCACATAACCTCCGCCATAGGCGGGGCCATTGCAGCTACGGCGGGTGCCGCTTTCCTGTGCTACGTCACACCGGCGGAGCACCTGGCACTGCCGAATCTCGAGGACGTCAAGGCCGGCATAATGGCGTCAAAGATCGCCGCTCACGCCGCCGACATAGCAAAAAAAATACCCCACGCCCGGGATATCGACGACGCCATGGCCGACGCCAGACGTACCCTGGACTGGGAAAAGCAGTGGGAATGCGCCCTCGATCCTGAGACGGCAAAGCGGATAAGAGCGGAAAGAGCCCCGGAAAACGACGACTCCTGCTCCATGTGCGGCAAATTCTGCGCCGTCAGGAGCATGAACAAGGCCCTTTCCGGGGAGTATATAGACATACTTTAACCGCCCCGTTTTCTGATCCCCGCAAAGGACAGCAGGGTTATAACCAGAATGGCGGCGAGGATACCGGCGCTCGTCCATGCCGACAGGGTCATCATGGCCCTGCCAGTCCCGCCGCTGGCGATTATCAGCGCGTTCTGAAGGGACAGCACCGCCAAAAGGGAGTCTGTAAAGCTTATCATTCTCAGCTCGGAAACAAGAATGTTTTCGCTTTTCCTGGATTTTTTGAAATTCATCACGCTCAGCGAAATGCGAAGCGTAGTGTAGGCGGCCATGATTATCGCCGGGATGAGACCGTAGGTATAGCTCCGGCCTCCCATGACCATAACCGACACCGGCACGAACAGGGAAACATCCATAAGGAGCAGCAAGGCGTGGGTAAGGATATATACCCTCCTGCGCCTTGCCGCTCCTTTTTCACTGCTGCGGGCCGTTTCGTCAAGCTGGGATATAACGATAACGGCTCAGATCCCCGTAAGGAGAAAATAATAGACGAAGATCGAGCCGTGCCACAGAGAGCGGTAAACGATGCCGAGAACGCCGTTTGTGACCATGAAGGCAACGCCCAGAAGCGCGGAAAAAGCCGAGGAGGACAAGGTCTTGAAGTGATAGTCCTCCCGCCACTTTTCAATAAAATCTCTTGCTTTTATACGCATAAGCTTTTTCCTTTGCCCTGTTTTGTCGGCGCATTTTTCATTTCTTTTTCCCGAACAGCCTTATGGGGGCGTAGAGGTTTTCCAGCCGGTGGGTGAGCTGTATGGCCTCCTCCTCCGAGCGGTAGCCTGCGCCGGAGAACACCTCAACGGGTCTCAACGCCTCGTTGCCCTCTTGCTCCCGGAGCATTTCCATGAGCCGCGCCTCCGCCTTCTGAACGTCAGCTTCCGCTGAGTAGAAATAAAGTCCGCTGGCCCCGGGGAAGCCCGGCTGGGGACGAAGCACGGCCCGAAGGCCGTTTTCCTCCGCAAAGGCGGAAAGCTCCCGGCTCAACGCTTCCGCCGCGCTGTCAGATGCTATGAGCTTAAAATAGACTATCTCTCTTGGGTCGCAGATGTCTCCGTCCAGATAGCTGCGGTAGGGCGACCGCTTCATCCTGTCATAGACCGCCCTCTCCTGGGGCGTCATCTCCCCCCGCCGGAAAATGCAGGTCTTGTCCTTGTGTATGGTGTAGATGAAGTAGCCCAGTCCCTTGCTCTCCATAAGCTGGCGAAAGCGTGCCGTGGCCTCCGGCGGCACCGTCTCAAAGGACAGATAGACGTTTTCCGATGCGTCGTAAAGGGCCGCCCCGTCCATGACGATAAGGGGGACGTTCAGCTTCGTCGCGCTCATCTGGAGATTGAAAAACGCCGGGGCGTGCTGGGAAATGAGGCATATCTTAGCTCCCTCGTTATAAAGGTAATTGAGGCGGAAAAGCGCAGGGGCGGGTATCTGGGAAAAGCGGTCCGGCACGATGTCCCGCGTCCTCAGGAAAAATACGGCGTTTTCGTCCTTCTGCCGCGGCAGGTGAAAAACGTTTACAAGTATCGCCACCGCCGTGCCGATGAGAACGCCGATTATTTTGCCCAGAGCAGGCAGGAAAAGAGAATCCGTCTCCCTGAAGGAGAGGGCCACATATACGAACACAATGGCGCAGAGAACGGCGGCGTCCGTCTTCTTCACCAGAACGGAAGAGTAAACCGACATAAGCACGCCGAAGCCCATAAGCAGATACGCCAGAGGGAGAATATTCCCCAGAGTCGGAAAGGCCGCCATTACAAGCAGGAAGAGTATCCCCCAGAAGGCCCCTATAAATGTGCCCGTGACCCTGTTGAGGGCGAAGACCCGGGTGCCCTGGACATAAGGCTGCATGCAGATTATGGCCGTGATGCAGGACTCCATGGGCAGGTCCCTTTCGCCGTAGCCGACAAGATAATAGATAATAAGGCATATAAAGACCGCCACGGCGGTCTTTATGATCCTCTGACCGATCCGCGGCAGGCTTGCCGTTTTTTTCCTTTTATAACCTGTGTCGTACATTATTGGCCTCCGTTTCATATCCCGTATTATAGCATATGCCGCCGCCTTAAACAAGGCGGCGGCACAGTGTCCCGGGATTATCTCGTCAATATCCTCGCCCACCTGTATCTGTTGCAGACTATGCTGTTGGGGATGCACTTGAGGAGCTGGTCCGCCTTCAAAAAGCAGTAGGTAACCACCGGCGGGAAATGGAAAACGAAGGCGCTCAACGCTGCGCTGGGTATGGTGAAAAGCCACATGAAAAGATTATCGACTACGGCGGCATAGCGGGTGTCTCCCCCGCCGCCTATTATGCCGCTCTCCACCGGGTATTCGTAGCAGGAGCCCACAGTAGTGACGCTCAGGATCGTGAGAAACCCCATAGTAAGGGACCTGGTCTCCTCCGAAATGCGGTAAAAACCTATTATCGGGCCCTTGAAAATGAAAAGCAGCCCGCCGAGAGCAAGGCCCAGGGCGAGGAATATCCCCTGCATCGTCTTGGCGTAGGAGCGCACCATGTCGAGACGCCCCTCGCCTATGGTCTTGCCTGTTACGACGGAGGCCACGTTGGCGCAGGCCATGCCGAACACGGCAAAGACCTGGGAAACAGTCACGGCGATGCTGTTGGCGGCTATTGCCCGGGCGCCGATATGCCCCAGAACAGCCGTCTGGGCCGCCTGGGCTATGCCCCACAAAAGCCCGCTGAGGATAACGGGAGTGGAGACCCTTATATAGTCCTTCAGATACGCAGTGTCAAAGGAGAAGAGCTCCCTCAGCTTCATTTTCAGCTTTTTATCACGCGCAGGGTATATATGAGGATTATAATAAGCTCCACCGTCCGGCTGACCAGGGTGGCGATGGCGGCGCCTCTTATCCCCAATTCCGGCGCTCCGAAGCTGCCATAGATAAGCACATAGTTCAGGCAGAAATTTATTACTATGGTGCTGAGGGACATTATGGTGCCTATAATGGCGGTCTCAACGCTCTGGAGGGCGTACATCAGAGAGTTGGACACGGAAAAAAGCAGGTACGTCCAGCACATTATCCGCAGATAACGCATCCCCTCGGCTATTACCGCTTCGTCCTTTGTAAAGACGGAGAGCAGACCGTGGGGCATCACGAAGGAAAGGACAAAAAATATCAGCCCCGCGGCAAATCCGAATTTTATGCCTATTGCTATTATCTTCTTTATGGGCTCTATCCTCCGCTGCCCCCAGTACTGGGAGGCCAGCACGACTATGCCCATGCCTATGCCGGCGGCTATCTGCTGCAAAACGAACTGGAGCTGATTTACCAGCGTTGCGCCCGAGAGGGCCAGCTCCGAGTATCTGCCCAGCATCAGGTTGTCCACCAGATTCACCGTAAGCGCCGCCAGCTGCTGGAGAGCGATTATCACCAGCAGCGGGAAAAAGGTTTTGTAGAAATACCGGTCTCTCGTGAATATCCCCAGTATCTTGCTGTCCCTGTCGGCAGGCAGAACGGCGGCTTTTTTCAAATGCCCGGCTCCCTTCCCTGTAAACTGATTTTTGATAATTATAAATTAAATGACAAAAAAATTCAAGCGCCTTGCGCAACCCCTCCCCTTATGGTAAAATGATTTCAATATACGTTTTAAGGTGGCTTTGATTTGAAAGCAAAACGCATATCGGCAATACTGCTGGCGCTGTTTTTGTTTCTGTCCCTCTGCGCCTGCGCCGTGCCGCAGCCCGCGCCGGAGCCGGAACCGGAGCTTACGCCGGTAATCATCCCCGTCATCGAGCAGGAAACGCCCACGGAAACGGCATATTCCGAGCCGGAAGAGACTGCCCCGGAGGAGAGCAAACACTTACCGGCGGAGGACGGGTCTTACTACGACCTGCAGAACGTCATTCTGTACCTGGACGCCTACGGACACCTGCCGGCAAACTTCATAACGAAAAACGAGGCGCGAAAGCTCGGCTGGGACGGCGGGAACCTGGACAAATTCCTGAAGGGCGCGGCCATCGGCGGTGACAGCTTTTCAAACCGGGAGGGGATCCTGCCCAAGGGCAAATACCGGGAGTGCGATATTGATACCCAGGGCGCTAAAAAGCGCGGCCCGAAGCGCCTGATCTATTCAAAGGACGGACTTTACTATTACACGGACGACCACTACGAGACCTTTACGGAATACAGAATCAATAACGGCGAGGCCGTGCCGGTATCACATTAAAGGAGAATCAAGATGACTGACCTTTACAAAATGCTCACCAAGCGCAAATCCATGCGGAAATTCGACGAGGAGCTCTTCATCGAAAAAGAGGAGCTTGAGGACATCTGCGGCAAGATAACGAATCTCGTGCCCCTGGATCCGGACATAAACGTCCACATAGACGTGGTGACCCGGGACGACACCGACGCAAAGTGGGGCGAATACTGCCTGCTTTTATACAGCGAGGAAAAGCCCCGCTGGCTGGAAAACGCCGGGTATCTGTTGGAGCAAATGGATCTTATCTTCGCCGATATGGACATCGGCTCCTGCTGGCTGGGGCTTGCCAAGCCCAACGAGCCGGAGGATAACGGCCTTACCTATGCCATAATGCTGGCCTTCGGCAAAAGCCGCCCCGAGGATTTCAGGGACGACGTGTCCCGCTACCGCCGCATGACGGCCCCGGAGATATGGACGGGGGATTTTGACGCCTCAGCAATAGAGGCGGTCCGGGTCGCCCCCAGCGCATGCAACTCCCAGCCCTGGAGGATCGTCTCCGAGGCGGGAAAGATCACCGTCTTCCGGGATATGGACACCGAGGCCCCCTACGTGGGCGAACGGATAAAGTATTTTAACGGCATAGACATGGGCATCTGCCTCTGCTGCCTGGAGATCGGCCTGGATCACGCCGGTATAGAGTATGAGCGGAAGCTCCTGCCCGAGGACGGGAAGACCGCCGGCCTCTCCCCTGTGGCGGAGTACGTTATCAAATAATTGCGCTGCAATTATTATGTTTTATGGCCGATTTGCTCCCGCCATACGGCGGAGCCGCAAAACATGGCCAACAGCATTGTAAACTTTTTTCAAATATTGGTTGACAATATCGCCTCCCTGTGATAGTTTTAATACAGGGAGGCGGTTTTTATGGTACTTACCGGAACTTCAAAGACAAAAAGTCTCGTCTATACTGCGCTTTTCGCTGTTTTGATAGTAGTCTGCACCTGGATACAGATACCTGCGGCGGTGCCCTTTACGCTGCAGACCTTCGCCGTTTTCGCGGCCACCCTTATGCTGGGCTGGAAGCGGGCTCTGGCGGCTGTGGCCGTATATGTGGCCCTGGGCGCCGTGGGGCTGCCGGTGTTTTCCGGCTTCAGGGGCGGCCTGGGCGCTCTCGCGGGGCCCACGGGCGGCTATATCGTGGGTTTTTTCTTCATCGCTCTTTCCTTCCTGCTGACGAAAATAAAGCCGGGCAGCAGGATACTTGAAATCGCATCGCTCATCATAGGGCTGGTGATCTGCTACGCCTTCGGAACCGCCTGGTTCGTGGTGGTTTACGCCAAAAACGGAGGAAGCATGTCCTTCGCCTCCGCTTTGGCCCTCTGCGTTCTGCCCTATATCATACCGGATTTGTTAAAACTGGCCCTTGCCTTTTTCCTTACCGCAAAGGTGAAAAAGAGGCTGACAATTTAAACAACTGCCGCCCCGCCGAAACATCGGCGGGGCGGTAATTGTTTTACTGTTCAGTTATACTGACGATGCACCCCGAGTTATCCAGCCGGATGACCGCCGGTGTGCCGGTGGTGTCCGGCAGCTCGTAGCCGTAGTATTCCGGCTCGCCGAGGTCGTCATATTCGATAAGCGCGAATTCGCCCGTCACCTCCGTGTCTTCGGCGAAGGGGATGAGGAACGCATACTCGCTCTCCGTTATATAGACGTCCACCTCGTCGGTGGTCTGCTGCCAGAGCACGGCCTCCGAATCCTCTATGCTCCAGACGTTGCCCGTTATCTCCGTGGCAAAGTCGTCGGAGAAGATCGTCTCTCCCTCACCCTCCGTGGGCAGGGCCAGATAGTCGAAGCCCAGAAGTACGGTGCCCTCACGCCAGCCTATATTGTCCAGAGGCGAGGACATGGTGTTGGCCGCCAGAACAAAGACCCGGTCTGCCACATACTCCGCGCTCTGCATGTAACGGGAGTATCCGCTTGTATTGTCTCTCAGGGGAAACATGTCTTC
>JAFYCQ010000273.1 GCA_017539635.1 Oscillospiraceae bacterium | reverse complement strand
TTTGTGTTCCGCAGCTTTATACGCTGTTTGACCGTCATGGCAATGCAAAGAGGCACGAGGATGAGGATGACCAGCGCCAGCTTCCACTGGATGGTGAAGAGTATGATAATGGAGCCTGCCAGCGTGAGAGTGCAGATGAGGAAGTTTTCCGGCCCGTGGTGGGCAAGCTCTGTTATGTCGAATAGGTCGTTGGTGATGCGGCTCATTAATACGCCGGTGCGGTTTTTGTCGTAAAAGCTGTAGCTTAAATTCTGCATGTGGCGGAAAATGTCGCTTCTCATGTCCGCCTCTATAAGTGTGCCCATGGTGTGTCCCACATAGGCGATGACGTAGTATAAAAGCGCCTTTACCACATAGGACGCCGCCACTATAGCCATTACGATGAAAAAGGTGGTATAGAGCTTTTCCGGCAGATATCTCTGCATGCTTGTTTTGGAAACGTAGGGGAAAATGAGGTCCACCGCCGAGGCCAGAACGGCGCAGGAAAGGTCGATCGCGAACATCCGCCGGTGGGGGCGGTAGTAAGACATGAAGACCTTTAAGGGGTGGTCGAAGAAGTTTTTCTGCATTTGGTCCCTCCGGGGCTTGCGCTTGCGTGTTAAAATTGATCGTATGAGGCGATTACCTGCGTATCGCCGTGATAGCCTATGACGCTGAAACGGAGTTTTACGAGGGCTGCGGCTTTGTAAAAAGCAGGGATGCCTCCCCGATGTTCATTACCTCTCTCTGGACCTGATAATTCTAACATTTAAAAATTTTCCGTACAAGTATAAAAGAGAACATCCCCGGGCAGACTTCCGTTATAAAACATCAACGGAGGTTTTGCCATGAAAGAAGAAAAAAGCGTCCTGCACAGGATAGACGGATTTTTCAACGGAAAGGGCTTCTACATAGTCCTTTTCGTCTGCGCCGCCGTTATCGGCGTGTCTGTGTGGAGCCTTATGAGAAAAAACGCGGGACTTTTGGAAACGCCGGAGGAGATAATCTCCGCCGACGTGGGTATAGACAAGGGCATTTCCGCCTTTTCCGGCGGCGGAGATATAATCGTTTCGGCCCCGGAGGAGACGGAGGACGTGCAGGTATCGTCAGTGCCGGAGCCGGAAGCGGAAGAGACGACTGCACCTGTCCCCCAGCCGGAGCCGGAAATCGAGCCGGCAGTTGAGACTGCCGCCCCGGTAGTGTTTATCTGGCCGGCGGCGGGGGAGATCTCCATGGAGTATTCCGTGGACTACCCGGTCTTCAACAGGACCATGTCCGACTGGCGGACCCATGAGGGCGTGGATATCGAGGCGCCCCAGGGCGCGACGGTGCTTTCCTGCTCCTCCGGCATGGTGACAGAGGTAAGGGATGACGACGCCTACGGCATGACGGTCATGGTGGAGCACGGCGGGGGACTTGTGAGCCTTTACGCGGGGCTTGCCGGGACGCCGGCGGTCAAGGCCGGAGATAATGTTTCCGCCGGGGACGTTTTGGGCTCCGTGGGCAACACCGCCCTGTGCGAGATTTCAGAGCCCTCCCACCTGCACTTTGCGATGTATATAGACGGGGAGAGCACAGACCCGCTTATGTATCTGCCGGAAAGATGAAAAAGAAAAAGCCTCCTGCTTCACGCGCGATGAAGCAGGAGGCTTTTTTATTGGTATCAGATATAGCTGTCCGTTTTCGCCAGCTTCCGCACCAGTATGAACGCCGCGATGAACATCACTATTATGAACACAACGAATATCCACACCGAAAGCTCGTGCTCGGAGGAGGCTATGAAATCGTAAAAGCTGTGGGCCAAAACCGGCAGCAGAAGGGCCAGCTTCCGGCAGGCCTTGCTTTTTGCCGGCATACCGTAGTTCTGATACCGCTTTGCCATGCCGTACCAGGCGCCCATGAACACGCCGAAGCTGGCGTGCCCCGGAATGGCGGTCAGGGCCCTTATTACCGCGGTCTCCAGCCCGTAAATAAGCACATAGCCCACGTTCTCCCAAAGGGCGAAGCCCAGGGAGACGAAAACGGCATAGACCACGGCGTCGAACTGGCAGTTGAAGGCCTTGTTTTTCCAGGTGCATTTTTTGAGGAACAGGTATTTGAAGCCCTCCTCGGAAAGAGCCACCACGATGAAATACATGAGGATATTATAGAGCGTGGAGCCCTCGGGCAGAATATGGTCGAGGATAAAGGTGCCCAGCGTCTCCGTACCGATAGCCAGGAAGGTGGCGGCTATGCCCAGGAGCACCAGCAGCAGCAAAAGCCTGGGCGGCTCCGGCTCCAGCCGGTCCTTTTTGTAAATGATTATAAGCAGTACCGCAGCGGGTATCACTGCCGCCGCTATCAGCACCGGGTTGAAATAGTACAGCATTTTCTCTCCTGTTATGCCCGCAGGCGAAGTCCCGCGTCCTCTTTGTGCTTGCTCCTTATGGTGACGTAATAGTAAATGACTACGAAAAGGGAGGCGAAAAACCACCCTGCAGGGTAGCTGATATAGACGTTTACAACGTCCCGGTTAAAGTGCATGGAAAGCGCCAGAAAGATCTGGCGGCAGCCTATCATCCCGGCCAGAGTCAAAAGCGTGGGTACTGTGGATTTGCCGAAGCCCCGGCAGGCGTTTGACATGATGTGCACCACCGACTGGAGATAGAAGAAGGGCAGCATGTATCGCAGCATATCCACGCCGTAGGAGGCGGGGACGGGCTCTTTTGTGAACAGCCCCACCAGGAATTCGGCAAAGATGTATGACAGCGTTCCGAACACGGCCACGTATATGAAATTCATAACGAGGCAGCCCCGAAGGCCCTGGAATGCCCTTCTCAGCTTGCCGGCTCCCACGTTCTGCCCGATAAAAGCGGTAATGGATAATCCCACGGTCTGGCCCACAAGAGCTAAAAATTTGTCTATCTTCTTGGCAGCGCCGATCCCCGCCATGGCGGCGGTGCCGAAGCCGTTTATGTACCGCAGGATAAAGAGGTTTGAAATGGCGTTCAGGCTCATCTGCACGGCGGCGGGAAGACCGAGACGAAGTATCTCCTTTAATACCGGGCCTTTTATCCTGAGCTCACGGAAGTTCATTTTGTAAACGTCGTTGGCCATTGTGAGCCGCCGGAAGACCAGCAGGACGCTTAAAAGCTGGGAGACCACGGTGGCAACGGCGGCGCCGATAACTCCCCATTTGAAGCCGGTTACCAGCAGAAAGTCCAGGGCGATATTAACGGCGCTGGAGACGGCCAGATAGAAGAAGGGATTGCGGGAATCCCCCACGGCCCGCAAAACCCCCGAGCCCACGTTGTAGATCGAGGTGAACAGCACGCCTATAAGGTATATGCGGAGATAGACCAGCGCCTCGTCATAGACATCCGGCTGGCAGTCCGCCAGGGAGATGAGCAGGGGAGAAATGAGCAGCCCCGCCACCACCATTCCCAGTCCCACCAGAATTGAAAAGGCCATGGCGGTGTGAATGGAGTCGTGGAGCATATCGTAATCCTTCGCTCCGAAGTACCGGGCGAACACGGCGCCGGTGCCGGCGGAGAGCCCCATGAAAAAGCATATCAGGAGCTGGGCAATGTCGCTGCTGGCGGTGACGGCGGCCAGAGCCGTCGTGCCGGCGGACGACCCCACCACGGCGGCGTCCACACTGTTGTAGAGCGCCTGGAGCATCTGACTGGCCAGAAGCGGGAGGGTGAACAGTATTATGGATTTCGTTATGCTGCCGACGGTCAGGTCGGTGCTGCTTCCCTTCACTAACAAACACTTCCCGGTTTTTGACACGCGCCCGCCTGTTTAGGGACCGCGAGCCTTCTTCAAGTCTGTGCGGGCGGCATAAGCCGCCCGCGTGATATGTTTTAAGCTGAGATTAGTAATACAGCAGGATATCCATGCTGTAGAAGTTGCCGGTGCCCTCCGAGAGATCCAGCAGCTCTATTACAGGGTCGAGAGTCACCTTGTCGGGCATGCCCTTGTAGCCGTAGAGCTCGATGTTCACGGCGTAATAGCCGCCGGCGGAGATCTTGCCCGGTGTGGCGGTGGCGGAGAAGGTCTCGCCGTTTTTCGTCACAGTGACGGGAAGACCGGAGGCGTAGCCCATGTAATAATCAAAGTCAGAGAGGTTATAAAGGGTGCATTCTATGACCGTTCTGTTGTCGTACTCGCAGACCACGGCGTCAAGGCAGGAGATATGGGGGAAGGTGGATATGCACTGGGTGTAAGCGGCGCCCAGCAGGGGGCCGGAGAGGGAGATATAGTACTCCCCGTTTTCAAACACCACGTAGTCGGAGCCGTTCTCCGTCACCGACTGGCCGTTGGACTCATACTCCAGCAGGCCGTTCACGAGAAAGACCCCGGGCTTTCTCTCCTCGCTGGAGAGGATCTTTACGCCCTTGTATTTGATGCCGTAGCTATTCAGATAGTCCTCGCGCTCGTTTATGAAGGAGCTTTTTGAGTAACCCTGGCTTTTGGAGCCGGAGTAAACGTACTTGTCCCATACCTCGCCCCAGCTCATGCCTGCGGCGAGATTGGAATAGAGATTGGATATGGTGGCCTCAGCCCCCGCCTTTGTGGCGGTGGCCGTGGTGGGCTTGCTCTTTATGCCGGAGGAGCTGCCGGGATTACCGGGAGAGGTGGAGGGGGTGGGATCCACGGTAGAGGTGGGATTTTCGGGAGCGGGGTCGTTTTCCGGCTCGGTATTCTCCGGCTTTTTCGGGTCGTCCGGTTTTGCTTCCTCCGGGGGCTTTTCGTTCTCCGGCTTTTTTTCGGGCTCCTGCTTTTCGGGCTTTTCGGTCGCCTCAGGGTCTTCGGCGGGATCGACGACGGGGTCGTCTGCCGGTTCGTCTGCCGGATCCGTCACAGGGTCGGGGTCAGTTGCGGGCTCGTTTGTTTCGGGCTCGTCGGGAACCTCCGGCTCGGGAGCCTGGGTGTCGGCGGGCGGCTCGACGGACGGCGAGGGCTCGTCAATAACGGCTGTTCTGGAGCAGCCGGAAATAAGCAGCGATAAAATTAGCAGGAAGGCTATGACTGCCGCTGGTTTCTTCATATCGTTCCTCCGCGCGCGGAAAGCGCGTACAAATCCTGAAAGCCTTCGAGAAGGGCCGAAGGCCTGTTTTTTTGGAAAAATTTGTGCCGGGACACAAAATCAGCACTATATATTGATACTATAACACATAATGACGCAAATGTGGAGAAAACATTATTCGTCATTTTCAACAAAAATTCAAAAAATCGAAAAAATATATGCCTTTATCGAGGTAATGTGCTATAATTACCAACAGACGGCGTCAAAAAATGGCGCCGATTGCAAAAACCATGCAGGAATTTAGGAGGATAAAAATGAAAAAGCTTACCAAAATTTTAGCGCTGGTCCTGGCGCTGGCTCTCTGCGTGGCGCTGTGCGCCTGCTCTTCCGGCGGCAGCGGCACCCCCGCGTCCACCGGCAGCTCCCTTGACGAGTACAAGGACAAGGACGGCAATCTGCCCACCGAGGCCCCCGAGGGGACTGAGGCTCCCGAGGGAACCGAGACCCCCGAGGTCGTTGAGACTGCCGAGGCCACCGATTCCCAGTACGTTAAGGACAAGGGCGTCCTCATCGTCGGCATCACCGATTTCGCCCCCATGGACTACAAGGATGAAAACGGCGAGTGGATAGGCTTTGACGCCGACATGGCCAAGGCCTTTGCCGCCCATCTGGGCGTCAATGTGGAGTTCGTCGAGATCGACTGGGACAACAAGGTCCTTGAGCTGGACGGCAAGACCATCGACTGCGTATGGAACGGCATGACTCTCCGTGAGGAAGTGCTGAACTCCATGGAGTGCTCCAAGCCCTACTGCAACAACGCTCAGGTCGTCATAGTGCCTGTTGACGTCGCCGATCAGTATCAGACCGCCGACAGCATAAAGGATCTGGCCTTTGCCGTTGAGGCGGGCTCCGCCGGCGAGGATATGGCCGTGGATTACGAGCTCAATTACACCCCCGTCAAGAGCCAGGCCGACGCCATCATGGAGGTCGCCAGCAAGACCTCCGACGCCGCCATCATCGACTCCCTCATGGCCGCCGCCATGGTGGGCGAGGGAACCGGCTACGAGAATCTTACTTACACCGTCGGCCTCAACAGCGAGGAGTACGGCGTAGGCTTCCGCAAGGGCAGCGACCTTGCAGATATGCTCGATCAGTTCTTTGCCGCTTCCTACTCTGACGGCACCATGATCGAGTGCGCCGAGACCTACGGCGTCCAGGCCGCTCTTATCGCTCAGTAAAACTGTGACTCAAGCAAAGCAGAGGGCGCCCCGGCGTCCTCTGCTTTAAGTTACTGTACAGGTGGTTTTTATGGAACTGATTCTCCAGCAGGCGCCGATAGTTATACGCTCACTGAACATCGGTTTTCTGCAGACCCTCAAATTATTCGTCATAACGCTCATAGGCGCTCTGCCCCTGGGACTTATCATCTCCTTCGGCTCCATGAGCTCCTGGGCTCCCCTTGCCTTTATAGGGCGGAATATGGAACGGAAAAACGGCCGGGCCACGGCCGCCTCCCGGTTTTTCACCGGCTTTTGTCCCATTTCCCTTATCGTCAAGATAATCGTCTGGGTGTTCAGAGGCACGCCCCTCATGCTCCAGCTGCTCATTATCTACTACTTCCCCGGCCTCGTGTGGGGGAATCCGATATGGGGCAGCGGCGAGAGCGGCAGGTTCCTGGCCTCCGCCGTGGCATTTATCATCAACTACGCCTGCTACTTCTCCGAAATATACCGGGGCGGCATCCAGGGCGTCCCCAGGGGACAGCAGGAGGCCGGCCAGGTGCTGGGCATGACCAAGGGGCAGATCTTCTTCAAGGTCACCCTTTTGCAGATGGTAAAGCGCATCGTGCCCCCCATGGGCAACGAGTGCATAACCCTTGTAAAGGACACCTCTCTCGCCCGTATCATCGCCCTGCAGGAGATCATCTGGGCCGGCCAGGCGTTCTTAAAGGGCAGCCAGGGCATTTCCGGCGCTATCTGGCCGTTGTTCTTCACCGGCGTCTATTATCTGATCTTCACCGGCGTGGTGACGCTGCTTCTGGGCTGGCTTGAGAGAAAGCTCAGCTATTTCAGAGCTTAAGGGGGTGCCGTGATGTCTGTGCTTGAAGTAAAGGATCTGCGAAAGAGCTTCGGGAAGCTGGAGGTCTTGAAGGGTATCAGCTTTTCCCTTGAAAAGGGGGACACCATATCCATTATCGGCTCCTCCGGCAGCGGAAAGACCACCCTTCTGCGGTGCCTCAATTTCCTTGAGACGCCCAACTCCGGCATTATCTCCGTGAACGGCGAAAAGCTGTTCGACGGGGCAGACTCCGCCTCCCAGCGGGATTCGGAGATACGTAAAAAAAGGCTCCATTTCGGTCTTGTTTTCCAGAGCTTCAACCTTTTCCCCCAGTACACCGCTCTGGGCAACGTGAAGCTGGCCTCGAACCTCCTGGCGAAAGAGAGGCTGGACTATCAGGCCCATAAAAAGGACATAATCGCCGAGATCGATGAAAACGCCCGCGGCCTGCTCTCCCAGATGGGCCTGGCGGACAAGATAGACCTCTATCCCCACCAGCTCTCCGGCGGCCAGCAGCAGCGAGTCGCCATAGCAAGGGCCCTGGCCCTGTCCCCGGACGTTCTGTGCTTCGACGAGCCCACCAGCGCCCTTGACCCGGAGCTCACCGGCGAGGTGCTGAAGGTCATACTGAGCCTGGCGGAAAAGTACACCACAATGGTGATAGTCACCCACGAGATGCAGTTTGCCAGGGAAGTCTCCAGCCAGGTGCTATTCATGGACAAGGGCGTCGTGGCCGAGTGCGGAACGCCGGAGGAGGTCTTCGGAAATCCCAAAAACGAGAGGACGAAGCAGTTCCTCGAAAGATACTCCGGATAATAAAAAAGAGGCTGCCAAGGCAGCCTCTTTTTTTTACGCGAAAAGCCGTTATTCGTAATAAACGCAGCGGTAGGTATAATCTGTGGGGTTTTCCAGGGTGACGGTCATAAGAGGCTTCCCC